>JAILCB010000085.1 GCA_024680595.1 Lachnospiraceae bacterium
CATTTCTCCGGCAAAACCTTAGCCCTCCGAAGAATTCTCCAAAAGAATCTAAGTCTCTATTAAACCTAATAATTAAAAAAAAATCAAGGGGGCGACTCAAATTCCGCCCCCTTTTCTTAACCTGCAACAGTAGATAATCTAAACTATATCACCCACATGGCCTTACCGGAAGAATCACTCCCCGTAATAGGCCTTCTTATTAGGTGAATTAAACATGGCCGCACAGGCCGCAAGAGAGAGATAGGTCTCTTCCTTCTTGTCACTTCTAGACGTGATAGCTATCGGAATATTAGAGCCCATGAGGATACCGCAGCCCGTGGCGCCGCCATTGGTCTCCAATACCTTTACCATCAAATTGCCGGAAATCAGACTGGAAACCACGATACCGTCAAACTCTCCACAATAAGGACATTCATAATCCTTGAGCTCCGCCGCCTTCTTACTCATGATCAGGTCATAGGCAATGGGACCCGCCAGGTTACAGTTGGCAATAGGGCTCTCATTATGCTCCATCACCAGGGTCTGGGCCTCCACCGTGTCCTTCATATGGAAGCTGGGCTTCTCCACCAGGGAGAGAAGGGCCACATTGGGCTTATCAATGCCAAACATATTCAGGGCACTGACCATATTCCTGATAACGCCCTCTTTCTCCTTTAACGTGGGATTAATGAGCAGTGTCACGTCCGAAACTGCCAGCAGTCTATCATAATCAGGCACACCCATCAGCACCACATGGGTCACCAGAGAGTCTTTTTTCAGCAAATGATTTGCCTTATTCAGAATCGGCAGGAGAAAGTCACGGGTCTGGGTATTTCCTCTGAGCAGGGCGTCCGCGTTACCGGCCCGAACCATTTCTATAGCATACTGAACCACATTGATGTCATAGGAGACCGGCTGTATATCAAATTTCCTGTCAGTATATCCCAGACGCTCAAGGGTATCCATGATTTTCTTGTAATTACCCACTAGAATAGGCTCTATAAAACCATCCTCCTGGGCATCCAGAGCCCCCTGCAGAATATTATCCACATCCGCTCCGGCTATAACCGTCCGCATGGGCGTTCCCGCCGCCTTTGCCTTATCCACAATTTCATTAAAATGTTCTGAATAATTCTCGCTCATATTTTCCTTTCTGCCGTAAATACCGGCAATCATTCATGTAAAGTGGTCATTCGTAATACTATACCTGCCTTATAGAATTCCGCCGTACTTTACGAACAGGGCTGCAAATACCAGTGAAACCACTGTCATCAGCTTAATTAGAATATTAAGGGATGGTCCTGAAGTATCCTTGAAAGGGTCACCCACGGTATCTCCTACAACAGTAGCATGATGGGTGTCGCTTCCCTTTCCGCCGTGGTGGCCGGACTCCACATACTTCTTGGCATTATCCCAGGCGCCGCCGGAGTTGGACATGAAGATGGCCAGCATGACGCCGGTGACCAGAGAGCCTGCCAAGAGGCCTCCCAGAGCCTCTGTCCCCAGGAGCAGTCCTACAGCAATAGGCACTATGACTGCCAGGATACCGGGCAGCATCATTTCATGAAGGGCGGCCTGGGTGGAAATGGCCACGCAAGTGGTATAATCCGGTTTGCCGGTGCCTTCCAGAATTCCATCAATCTCCCGGAACTGACGCCTTACCTCTTCAATCATCTTATTAGCCGCCTTGGACACGGAATCCATGGTCATGGCCGAGAAAAGGAAGGGCAGCATACCGCCAATGAAAAGACCGATAATAACCTGATAGTTCAAAAGATTTATTCCGCTGTCAAAGAGGTTTACCGCCTGGGCATAGGAAACGAAGAGGGCCAGAGCCGTAAGGGCTGCAGAGCCGATAGCAAAGCCCTTACCCATGGCAGCCGTGGTATTTCCAACGGCATCCAGCTGGTCCGTAATCTCTCTGACATCCGAGGGCAGCCTGGACATTTCTGCAATACCGCCTGCATTATCGGCAATGGGGCCATAGGCATCTACAGCAACCGTGATTCCTGTAGTAGACAGCATGCCTACGGCAGCCAGGGCAATACCATAGAGGCCGAAGGCCCTATAGGCGCCATAAATACCGATAGCAATCAGGATAATGGGCACTGCCGTAGACTGCATTCCCACCGCAATACCGCTGATAACCGTAGTCGCCGGCCCTGTCTCAGACTGCTGGGCAATCTTTTTGACAAAACCGTAATCTCCGGAGGTATAAATCTCTGTAATAACACCAATTAAAAGTCCGACCACCAGACCAAAGATGATGGCCGCCGCCGCCCTGAAATCGCCGAAAAAGTAATTACTGAGGGCCAGGGAACCCGCCACGACTATGATAGATGCCGTATAACTTCCCATTTTCAGAGCCTGGTGGGGATTGGAATTATCCTTACCCTTTACGAAGAAACAGCCCAGAATGGAAGAGCCGATGCCCAGGGCCGCAATGAGAAGAGGGAACACCGCTCCCTTAAACTGGTAACTGGCAACGCCCAGGGTAATGGCAGATACGATGGAGCCCACATAGGACTCGAAGAGGTCAGCTCCCATACCGGCCACGTCACCCACGTTATCACCCACATTATCCGCGATAACGGCGGGATTTCTGGGATCGTCCTCGGGAATACCGGCCTCCACCTTTCCCACCAGGTCAGCTCCCACGTCAGCAGCCTTGGTATAGATTCCGCCTCCCACCCTGGCAAAGAGGGCAATGGAGGATGCTCCAAGAGAAAAGCCTGAAAGCACGTCAGGACTCCCTGTAATGAGATAAATGAGGCTGGCTCCAATGAGACCAAAGCCCACCACGCACATTCCCATGACCGCACCGCCGGAGAAGGCCACAGACAAGGCCCCGTTCATTCCCTTCTCCTTGGCTGCCGCCGCCGTACGTACATTGGCCTTTGTGGCCACATTCATGCCTATGTAACCAGCCGCGGTTGAGAAGAGGGCACCTACCAGAAAACTGACAGCCGTAATCCAGCCAATACCCAGACCAATTAGCAAGAAGAGAATAACCACGAAAAATACCAGAATACGATATTCCGCCATAAGGAAGGCCTTAGCTCCTTCATGAATAAAAGCGGCAATCTCCTTCATCCTGTCCGTGCCCGCATCCTGCCTTGACACCCGCCCGATGAGGAATACTGCGAACAGCAAAGCGCAGCCCCCCAAAACAGTCGAAACAATAATTAATGAACTCATCCCTTACACTCCTTTCCTGCAATGATTACGTTAAAACGATATGTCTATTTTACAACAATATCCCTGTGTTATTCAACATTAGATTTCAATTCATTCCCTAGAAAAATGATATTAAAACATTGTCTTCCGGTTATATATAGAGAAAAATTAACGTAGTATTATTACTTGAATCTATACATATCTTTTGTTAAAATAATATACTCATAATATAACAGTCAATTCAATACGATATTCCATATATCAGTTAGAAACAGAAAGGAGGCAGATGGCGTGAGTAAAAGTATTCTGGATACAATGCCCAAAAATGCAGAACAGATGACCACGCTGCAGTACTTTGAAAACTCATCCTTCGATGAATTAATCGAAATAGATCTCGCGCACGGAAGCTGCCGAAATATATATCATATCGAAGGAAAATTTTTTGTTCCAATCCTAAAGGGAACTCTTTCTGATTTAATTCCCTACTGTGCGGATCACATGGTTCATCCCGATGAGAGAGAAGACTATATTAATTTCATAGAGCCGGATACACTTAAGGAGCGCCTTACCTCTTTTGAAAATTCATGCCTTATCAGCAAACAGCTTCGTTTCCGCCTCTTAGATGGCGGATGGAGATGGACTGAATGTGTTATATTAGGAGGACCCGCCCACGCCTTGCCGGAGGACATTCTCCGCATGTATATATTTGATATCCAATACCAGCGGGATCGGGCCAATAATCAGATTTCTTCCTACCCAGCCAGCGGAAACAGAGACGAGCTGACCAGCCTGCTCCGGGAAAAATCTTTCTTTACCCTGGCCCGGACCATGGTAACAGGACACCTAATCAAATGGTGTGTGGTTGCTATGGATATTGAAAACTTCAAGCTTTTCAATGACTGGTACGGACGGGGGGCAGGAGATCTGCTTCTGGCACAGATCGGTGCCGTACTAAAGCACGAGGAAAATCATCACGGTGCCCTGGCCTGCTATCGGGGACAGGATGATTTCTGTCTTTTGATGCAATTCAATACGGAGAGAATTGAGATCCTTTTTGAGAGAGTCCATCAGCTGGTAAAGGCGCACGGTTCCTCCATGGGCTTTCTGCCGGCCTTCGGCTATAGTGTCCTAGATCAGGGCATGGCCATTCTGGACGCCCTGGATCAGGCTCTTCTGGCCGTCAGCCATATTAAGGGAAATTTCCATAACCGGATCCAGGCCTATGATCCCTCCATGCGCAATAAGACCGAGGATGAATACCGAATCCTTTCTGATTTCCAGCATGCTCTGACTCATCACGAGCTCTACTTCTGTCTCCAGCCCCAGTGCCAGGTTCCCTCGGGAAGAATAGTGGGGGCGGAATCCCTATCCCGCTGGAAGAAGGCGGACGGGCAAATGATTCGCCCTGACTCCTTTATCCCTGTTCTGGAAAAGTATGGATTTGTCACGGATCTAGACCAATATATCTGGACAGAGGTCTGTGCCTGGCTGAGCCGTTGGATAAAGTCCGGACACACCCCGGTTCCTATTTCTGTGAATGTGTCCCAAATTGACATCCTTTCCATTGATGTACCCCAGTTCATGAACGAGCTGATTCAGAAATACGAACTGCCAAAGGAGCTTCTGAAGATCGAAATCACCGAGTCCGCCTATGTCTCCGATTCATCCCAGGTAAAACGGGCTGTCCAGCAGCTCCGGGATGACGGTTTCCTGGTTCTGATGGACGATTTCGGCAGCGGCTACTCCTCCCTGAATATGCTGGGAAAGCTTAATGTAGATGTCATCAAGCTGGATGCCCAGTTCCTCCGTATGAATGACGCCGATGACCGCAAGGGAATCCGCATTCTGGAAACCATAGTTAATATGACAAAGACCATGGCCCTCCCCATCATTGTAGAGGGCGTGGAAACCGACGAACAGGTTAATTTCCTGGAGAGCCTGGGCTGCAGATACATTCAGGGCTACCGTTTCTACCGGCCCATGAATGTAGATGAATTTGAGAAGTTAATAGAGAATGAGGAGAATATTGATACCCACGGCTTCTCCTTTAAGTCCAACCAGCAGTTCCTCATGCGGGAATTCATGGATCAGAATATTTACAGTGACGCCATGCTGAATAATATACTGGGGCCTGCGGCCCTCTACTGCTGGGATGGCAAGGAGAATGTAAATATCGAGAGATATAATGAACAGTTTTTCCGAATAGTTAACGTACCTGATTTCGTCCATCGTATAAAAGGTATTCAACGTTACTTCCATCCTAATGATGTGCCCGTTTTGTTTAATATGCTAAGAACTGCGGAGAAGGACCGGCTCAATGGGTCCAGCGGTGTCTGCGGAGTCTATCGCACCGATGGATCTATCGGCAGATTCCATTTGAAGTTCTATTATCTGGAGGAAAGGGATAACGGAAAAATATTTTACGGGGCCATGAGTGAGATTACGGAGATTACCTCTCTTCAGAATCAAATGAGGCTACTTTCCAAATACTCCTCCGCAACTGTAGTCTTTGTGAAGAATATCGAGAACAAGTGGTCTTACAAGGTCTCTGTACACGGTCTCAGGGACGTTATGGGTATCACCAAGGAGGAGTTGGAAGAGGAGCTGCAAAGCAAAAAATTCTATAGCCGTGTGGATGAGAGCATTCAGGAACAGTTAAAGAAAAAGACCATGGATTCCATCAGCCGTAATAGCGGGTTTGGTTTTACCTTCACCATGACCAATGCCAGAGATGAACAGATTGAACTCTATATGAAAGCGGATATTGTGGATGACGAGTATAGTGATGTCCGATATATCCTAAACCTCCGTCAGCTTGAAGCATAGGATTTCATTAGAAACACCCTAACCTTAGGGAACCGGCAGGGGTTTCCCTTACATCCCGGGCCAAGGGTCTTTCAAGAAGGAGCCCTGGCTCATTACCTGCTTAATTACATTCAGATAGAGCGAATATATTTCTTCGATAGAGAGGTAGTCTAATGTTTCGCAAGATGAGAAGATTCAAGCAGCAGCTAACCGATGAGGAGTGTCTGCAGATCCTAAAAAATGAACCCAGAGGCGTCCTTTCTCTTTTGGGCGATGATGGCTATCCCTACGGGCTGCCCATTAATCATTATTATTCCGAAAAAACCGGAAAGATTTACTTTCACGGTTCCAAGGAAGGCCACAAGATTGATGCCATCCGAAAATGCGATAAAGCCTCCCTCTGCGTTTATGACAGCGGCTACCGCAGGGAAGGGGAATGGGCCCTCAATATTAAGAGCGTCATTGTCTTTGGAAGGATTCGGGAAATGGAGGATGAGGAGGATATTATTGATATTCTTACGGAACTCACCCACAAATTTACGGATGATGAGGAATATCTGAGAGAAGAGCTCCGCAAGAGCCTGAAGGCTGTCCGCTGCCTGGAGCTCACCATTGAGCATATGACAGGAAAACTGGTCAATGAGTCCTAAAGCCTAGAGAAATCCAAATCCGGTTCGCTTTCGACCTAAGTGTCAGCGAAC
>JAILCB010000103.1 GCA_024680595.1 Lachnospiraceae bacterium
ATAACTGATGGTATACTCATCCGAACCGTCTTGTCTGCCGGCCCTTCAGAGGGGCGTCAAGGTGACCGGGGCCACGGTTCATTTCGTGGATGAGGGCTGCGATACAGGGCCCATTATCCTGCAGAAAGCGGTTAATGTTGAGAATGGCGACACTCCCGAGCTCTTGCAGCGTCGGGTTATGGAGCAGGCAGAATGGATTCTTCTGCCGGAGGCGGTGCGCCTCATAGCAGACGGAAAAGTGACAGTAAAGGACAGAATCACGGAGGTTATTAGATGAATATTCTCGTTGTCGGAGGAGGAGGAAGAGAGCACGCAATTGTTCAGGCGGTTTCCAAAAGCCCTAAGGCTGACCAGATTTATTGTGTTCCCGGAAATGCAGGGATTGCACAGATTGCAGAGTGTGCCGATATTAAGGTGATGGAATTCGATAGGATTGTGCGTTTTTCAAAGGAGCACGACATCGATTTGGTCATCGTGGGTCCCGACGATCCCCTGGTAGGGGGGCTGGTGGACGAGCTGGAGAATGCCGGAATCAGGGCATTCGGACCCAGAAAGAATGCCGCGATTTTGGAGGGATCCAAGGCCTTTTCCAAGGATCTCATGAAGAAGTACGGGATTCCCACGGCCCAGTACGAGGTTTTCACAGATGCCGCAATGGCCCTCAAGTATCTGGATACTGCAAAGCTGCCCATCGTTCTGAAGGCGGACGGACTGGCCCTGGGCAAGGGGGTTCTCATTTGTAATACCCTGGATGAAGCCCGGAACGGCGTGAAAGAGATTATGCTGGACAAGAAGTTCGGCACCGCCGGCAACAAGATGGTAATTGAGGAGTTTATGACCGGCCGGGAGGTTTCTGTGCTCACCTTCTGTGACGGCAAGACCATAAAGGTCATGTCCAGCGCCCAGGATCACAAAAGGGCGGGAGACGGGGATACAGGCCTGAATACCGGAGGAATGGGTACATTCTCACCCTCTCCTTTCTATACCAAGAAGATCGACGAGTATTGCAGAAAGTATATATTTAAGCCCACAGTGGATGCCATGAGAGAAGAGGGCCGGGAGTTTAAGGGCGTCATATTCTTTGGCCTCATGCTGACGGAGGACGGTCCCAAGGTGCTGGAATATAATGCCAGATTTGGGGATCCGGAGGCCCAGGTTGTCCTGCCCCGCATGAAGAATGACCTGGTGGATGTGGTTGAGGCCTGCATTGACGGCTGTCTGGGCAAGATTAAGCTGGAGTTTGAAGATAATGCTGCGGTATGCGTCATTCTGGCTTCCGAAGGCTATCCCGTGAGATATACCAAGGGACACCTTATTTCCGGATTGGAGAGCTTTGACGGACGGGAGGATTATTTCTGTTTCCACGCCGGAACCAAGAAGACTTCTAAGGGAATTGTAACCAATGGGGGCCGGGTTTTGGGTATTACGGCCAAGGGCCCGGATTTGAGGCAGGCCCGGGCAAATGCCTATGAGGCTACCAAGCTGATTTCCTTTGAGAATAAGTACTTTAGGAAGGATATCGGAAAGGCGATAGATGAGGCGTAATACGGCTCGGGTTTCATGAGATAGGGGGTTTATTATGGCTTATAATGAAGAAGAAGGCTATTTCACTCTGGATGAGGACAGACCAAAGGCGTGTGACCGCTGCGGAGGGCCTCTGACATTCAGAGGCCTGGGTGAATACCGCTGTGATTTATGCCGTAATGTCATGTATGATGACTATGGAAAGGTCCGGAAGTATTTGGATCAGTATCCCGGGGCAACAATTTTTGATACATCACGGGCTACCGGGGTCAGTGACAAGGTCATTACGGCCATGCTCAGGGCGGAGCGGCTGGCGGTAGCTGAGAATTCAAAAGTTTCCCTGACTTGCAAGGGCTGCGGCAAGCCCATCATGTCCGGTATGTACTGCAGCGTCTGCGCAAAGCTGGCGGTGGCCGCCAATAAGAAACGGAAAGAGCAGGAGCAGATGAACAAGAAGAAGAAGCTGGTTCAGGGTCTTGCAATGGCTTCGGAAGGTCAGGATGGAAAGAGGCGTTTCACTCACGAATAAAAATTGGATTTCCTTTTACGCAAGGATGCTTGTCATCCTTGCGGTACTTTTTTGGACCGGCCCTATTCTGGCTCACGGGGCGCAGAATATTTCAGGGACCGGGACCGGGGTTACCTATGGCACCAATATTCAGGTGCATGAAGGGGAGCCGGTTACCGGAACTGTGACCCAATTGGTGCAGTCAGGCATAGGAGTCACAGTCCTAAGCCAGAAAACGGGAGACGACGGAGAGGAATGGTATCTGGTCTACTCAGGCTACCCTTATGTTTCGGGCTATATTCGGTCTGACTTTATTCAGCTGGGAGGGATTCCGGCAGAATCCATTTCCGTTAATCAGGCAGTCACCATAGATATGGACGATGTCAGGGTAAGGGACAGGGCTTCCCTATCCGGAAAAGAGCTTTGCACCCTTTCCTACGGAACAGAATGCAATTTTCTAAAAGCTGTCTATGATGAGGAGTCCGGATATTACTGGTATCAGGTCAAGTTTACAGAAACTCAGGGAGTCAGTACCGGCTATGTGCGATCAGACTACTTTGAGGCTGATATAGGAAGTAATGGAGACTATACCGGATTTCCGGAAACCTATACAGAGCTTTTGTCCAAGCTCAATAAAACCTATCCCGGCTGGACTTTTACAGCCTATGATCCCTCTAGCACCCTGGATTGGGCGGGGGCGGTGGATGCCCAATATGCCGCCGGCAGCGTAGTAGAGGAGACCGGTATTAGCACCAGTGATAGGATAAAGGCCATAGTGGAGGGGAATTCCAGTGTTTCCTCTGATTCCGCCCTCTTTGAGACCACCATCAACGGGCCGGCGGACCCGGGGCAGGACCCACAGGAGCCTTTGACAGATGGGGATGGACAGGGGGGGTGGGTGTCCCGTATTATTTCGACCTATCTGCCCCTTTGGACCAAGGCTTCAAAGGATCAAATCCGCTATTATATGGATCCCAGGAATTTCATGGTCAATTCCGATGGAAGTGTGAATCCATCCTTCTTCATGTTTGTAGATGGGACAGATAGCACGGGAACCACAGAGGACGGGGTTAGCCAGATTCTTTCCACCACATCCATGACAGGGACCATACCCAATGAGGGCAAGACCTATTCGGGGGCTGTTTTGTCGCTATCGCAGGAAAAGAAGGTCAATCCCTATCTGGTGGCGGCCAGAATGCGCCAGGAGCATGGCTCCAAAAGCGGGGACGAGCTAATTAACGGAACCTATTCCGGCTATGAAGGATATTATAATTATTTCAATATACAGGCCAATGGCAGTGAACCCATTGTGAATGGCCTGAAATATGCCAAGTCCCAGGGATGGAATACCAGGTATAAATCTATTTCCGGGGGTATTGCATTTTTGGCGGAAAAGTATATTCTAAGTGATACTTATCATCAGAACACTCTTTACAAGCAAAGGTTTAATTATAAAGAGGGGGAGGCCTATCATCAATATATGACCAGCCTCTATGCCCCTCATTATGAGGCAAAGAGTGTTTATGCCGGTTATTCGGGCGACGTGAATTCGTCCTCGAAATATCATTTCTTGATTCCGGTATATCGGAATATGCCAGATACACCACAGACAGAGCCATAATGGAGAGGATTTTATGAGAAGAAACAGAATGTGGAAAAAAGTTCTTTTGTCCTGTTTGACGGCAGCGCTGCTTCTTAGCACTTCCGTAACTACTGCTTTTGCAGAGGAAGAAGGGGTGCTGCAGGAGGAAGAGGCCGGAGGTGAAGAGGCCGGAGGTGAAGAGACAGGAGATGGCGCGGCAGAGGGAGAAGAAGGCGGCGATGGAGAAGCCGCTGCAGAAGGTGAGGCTGCTCCCTCAGGAGGCGGCGCTGTTGGAACGATTGCCACGAATATAGAGGGGAAGTATTTGTCGGAGACAATTCCTGAGGCGGAACTGCCCTCAGGCTTTTCCATCACTACAGTTCCCTATGGCGGCACTAATGTACAGATTGCAACCAGGACCAGCCGCAGCTCAGAGCATATAGATGCGGGGGCGGTGGCTCCCATTACCGTGACAATAGCTTATCTCACCAATGAGGACGGCAGCGGGGGAGATTTCTATCTCTGCGATACCACTGACGGGGCCAAGATGTCGGATATGATAAAGATTGACGGCAAGGAGGGGCGCTATATTATTGTGCTGGATCCCGGCGATAATGTGGTGGGACCTAATAACTTCCGGAAGATGGCGCTCATGACCGCCGAAGGGAAAAAGGCCACAGCCTGGAAACTGCCCAAGCTGAATTCCTCGGAGGAAGAGGAGTCCGGGGCATCGGAATCAGCATCGCTCTTCACAGTCACAGCCTATGCGGATGACTTTACCATCGGAGTAGGGGCCGGCGCAGATACGTCAGGGGAAAGTCCTGCGGCCGAGGCAGAGCCCGCGGCCGGTGGGGATGAGGCACCGGCACCGGAGGATGGAGAAGCCCCGAATACGCAGGATGGAGAAGCCCCGGCCCAGCCGGAGGCAGCAGAGGAGTCAGCCGATCCCGGTATGCTGACCAGGGATGAGATTCAGCACACCAATCAGGCGGGACTGGTTCAGGCCCAGCCCGAGGAATTCTGCCTGCTCTATGCCATTGACCAGGACGGAAATCTGGGCTTTTATCTCTATGACACAGCTCAGGACAGCTACCAGAGATATGTGGATATTCCCAAGGGGGATTCTGAAGCCCTGGTTAAGTACAAGAATCTGTCCAGGACCCGTCTTCTCATTATGATCGTGCTGGCAGTGCTTTTGGTTATCCTGCTCTTTGTCCTGTTACACATGATTCTGGGACGCAAGAAGAGAAGGGCCTATGACCTCATGGATGACGATGAGGATGCCATGAGGGAGCGGGTGGTCAAGAAGGAACAGAAGAGAATCCGCACAGACAGACGGGGCTTTGGCTATGAGGATGATTACTATGAGGATTATGCGGAGGACGAAGAGCCCTACGAGGATGAGTCCTACGAAGAGGATGTAGAGGAAGAGGATTATCCTGAGGATCAGGAGGATGAGGAGGAGTACGGTTTCTCCGGAGATCCCATGCCCATAGAGCGTAATAGGGCCGAGGAGGAAGTGGATTGGGAGAATGTGGAGGTGACCGCTGAGCCGGTTTCCCGCGGCCGCCGCTCCTCCGGCAGGGCAAATGTACAGCCTGATAAGGGCAGGTATCAGGACGAGGACTATGAGGACCGGGTTCCGGAGGAAAGACCCAGAAGAGGGGGCAGGAGGGCTCCCGTAGAGGATGGAGATGAGTATTCCAAGGGTTCCGGACAGAGAAAGAGCCGCGGACATCAGGGGGCTGGTGCAGGCAGAAAGGGTCAGCAGGAAGCACCCAGGGGAAAGAGGCCGGACTATGATTTGGATGGAGACTTTGATTTCGAGTTCCTGAACTTAAAATAGGATAAAGGTTAAGGTCGATAGATGATATCTGAAAATAATTTTACAGAAAAAGCGAAACGCGCTCTTGCCTTGGCTAAGAGTTGTGCTTATGGACTGAAACAGAATTATATTGGAACCGAGCATATCCTGGTAGGTCTAATAAGGGAAGGCACCGGAGTTGCGGCCTATGCCCTTGCGGAAAACCGGGTACAGGAGAATCAGATTCTGGATCTGATTGAGCAGCTGGTTGCACCCGGTGCGGAAGTGGCCTTAAAGGAAAAGGAGGGCTATTCCCCCCGGGCGGAGCAGGTTCTGGATATGAGTCTGGAATGTGCTAAGCGCTTTCAGAGTGACAAGGCAGGAACCGAGCATATTCTCCTATCCATTATCCGGGACGGGTCCAATGTGGCGGTCCGGCTTATGAATACCATGAGCATTAATTTGCCAAAGCTCTATGCGGATGTTCTGAGTGCAATAGGGGAGGATCCCAACCTCACCAAGGAAGATTTACGCAATCGTATGGGCAGCCGGGGGACGCAAAGCGAGACGCCGACTCTGGACCAATATTCCAGGGATTTGACTGCCCTGGCCAGAGACGGGATGCTGGATCCTGTCATAGGCAGAGAGGATGAGATTAAGAGGGTCATTCAGATTCTGAGCCGCAGAACGAAGAATAACCCCTGTCTGGTTGGAGAGCCCGGAGTAGGAAAGACAGCCATTGCCGAGGGTCTTGCCCTTCGGATTGTCGGGGGAAATGTACCCGCAGCCATTGAGGACAGGCGGGTTGTGTCTCTGGATATGTCCGGCATGGTGGCCGGCAGCAAGTACAGGGGAGAGTTTGAAGAGCGGATTAAGCGGGTCATTGCGGAAGTGATTAGTGCAGGTAATATCCTGCTCTTCATGGATGAAATCCATACCCTGATTGGGGCGGGAGGCGCGGAGGGGGCTATTGATGCCTCTAATATTCTAAAGCCTTCTCTGGCCCGGGGTGAGATCCAGTTAATTGGAGCCACCACCTATGATGAATACCGCAAATATGTGGAGAGGGATGCCGCACTGGAGCGGCGTTTTCAGCCTGTTACTGTGGAGGAGCCCACAGAAGAGGAAGCCGTGGAAATCCTTATGGGAATCAAGCACCAGTATGAGGACCACCACGGGGTAGTGATTCCGGAGGAGACGGTGAAAGCCGCAGTAAGGCTCTCCATCCGCTATATTAATGACCGCTTTCTGCCGGATAAGGCTATTGATGTCATGGATGAGGCGGCCAGCCGCTTAAAACTATCTCAGATGAAGCCCACAGGCTCCATGGATACGCTCTTCCGGGAGGTGAGGGATCTGGAGAAGCAATTGGAGGAGGATATCCGGTCCGGAGATTTTGAAGGGGCATCCGGGATTCAGGCGACTCTGAAAAAGAGGCGGAAGAAGCTGGAGCGTATGGAGGAAAAGCACCATAAAAAAGAAGCGGATCAGCGAGCCTCTTTAAGTGAGAATGATGTGGCAGATGTGGTTTCTGTCTGGACAAAGATTCCGGTACAGAAACTGACGGAGAAAGAGAATAAAAAGCTGGCCGAGCTGGAAAAGACGCTGAAAAAGCGGGTTATCGGTCAGGATGAGGCCGTGACAAAGGTGTCCCAGGCCGTGAAGAGGGGCCGGGTCGGACTAAAGGATCCAAAGCGGCCCGTGGGCTCATTCCTCTTTCTGGGTCCCACAGGAGTGGGAAAAACAGAGCTTTCCAAGGCATTGGCGGAGACCCTTTTTGGCGCCGATGACGACATGATTAGAATCGATATGTCCGAGTTTATGGAGTCCCATTCCATAGCCAAGATGATAGGATCCCCTCCGGGTTATGTGGGCCACGATGAGGGGGGCCAGCTGGCTGAGAAAATTCGGCGTAAGCCCTATTCTGTGGTCCTTTTCGATGAAATCGAGAAGGCCCACCCTGATGTATTCAACCTGTTGCTGCAGGTATTGGATGACGGCCATATTACCGATTCAAAGGGCCGGAAGGTCAGTTTCAAGAATGCCGTAATTATTATGACCAGTAATGCCGGAGCCCAGCAAATCGTGGATCCCAAGAGACTGGGATTCGGCGTGGGCTCTAGTGAGGTAGATCAGTACAAGGACATGAAGAGTAATGTCATGGATGAGGTGAAGCGGATTTTCAAGCCGGAATTCCTCAACCGAATCGATGATATTGTGGTATTCCGGTCCCTAAACCGTGAGAATATGAAGGATATTGTGACCCTCCTGTCTAAGGAACTGATTAAGCGGGCAAAGGACCAGATGGATATCAAGCTGACCATTTCCCCCGCCGTGAAGGATTATGTGATTGAGAAGGGGTCCGATGTGAAATATGGGGCCAGACCCTTGCGCAGGGCCATCCAGAATATGATCGAGGATCCCCTGGCAGAGGAGATTCTGTCGGGCCGCTGCAAGGCCGGGGACACGGTCCAGGTAGGCCTGAAAGAGGAAAAGATTACCTTTAAGAGAAAGGAAAATGACAGTAAGGCGGAGAAAGCATAGGTATGGCAACGAAAGCAAAGGTGAAGACAGTATTTTTCTGCCAGAACTGTGGTTATGAATCTCAAAAGTGGATGGGCCAGTGTCCGGTCTGCAAAAGCTGGAATTCCATGGCGGAGGAAACGGTATCTAATGTGAAGAGCCCTTCCTCCCCGGGAAAAGGGGCCGCTCTCAAGCCCTCCAGGCCCCAGACCCTCAATTCCATTGAAATCGTATCGGAAGACAAGCTGACAAGCGGTATTTCAGAATTGGACAGGGTCCTGGGAGGGGGCATTGTAAAGGGCTCTCTTATTCTGGTGGGGGGCGACCCCGGAATTGGAAAGTCCACCCTTCTTCTGCAGGTCTGCAGAAATATGGCCGGGGACAATCATGAACTCCTGTATGTTTCAGGAGAAGAGTCCCTAAAGCAAATCAAAATGCGGGCCGTCCGGCTCGGTACCTTCACGGATCATCTGAAATTATTGACGGAAACCAATCTGGATCTTATTTCGGCTGCCATTGAGGAAATGAAGCCGGAGGCGGTTATTATTGATTCTATTCAGACCATGTATAATGAATCGGTATCTGCCGCTCCGGGCTCTGTGTCCCAGGTCCGGGAGACCACAGGGGTTCTGCTGCGTCTGGCCAAAACCCTGGGGATCACCATATTCATTATTGGTCATGTGACTAAGGAAGGGGCGGTGGCGGGACCCAGAGTGCTGGAGCATATGGTGGATACCGTTCTCTATTTCGAAGGGGAAGCCAGGGGAGCCTACCGGCTGCTCCGGGGAGTCAAGAACCGTTTCGGTTCCACGGATGAAATCGGGGTTTTCGAGATGAGGGAGGACGGGCTTTCTGAGGTAGAGAACCCGTCGGAATTCATGCTGTCCGGGAGACCGGATAATGCCAGCGGTTCGGTGGTTACCTGCTGTATGGAGGGGACGAGACCGCTGATGGTGGAGATTCAGGCCCTGGTCACGGAGACCGCCTTTGGCTTTCCCAGGCGGCAGGCAGTGGGGACGGACTATAACCGGGTCAACCTGCTGATGGCCGTGATGGAGAAAAGGGTAGGCATGCATCTGCAGAATTATGATGCCTATGTAAATATTGCTGGAGGAATGCGGGTGGGAGAGCCTGCCATAGACCTGGGAATTGTCATGGCTGTGGCCTCTTCCTTCCGAAACCGGCCCGTGCCTGCCGACATGGCGGTTATAGGGGAGGTGGGGCTTTCCGGAGAGATAAGATCCGTGAGCCAGACCCTGCAGCGGGTACACGAGGCGGAGCGGCTGGGTTTTACCTCCATCATATTGCCTATGGAATCCCTGAAAAGGATTCGGGAAAAGACTGAAATTAAGCTATTGGGAGTGAGCTCCGTGGCAGATGCCATTGATATATTGTAGAAGGGGAAGAAGCCTATGACTAGGAAATGGACAGCTTTGATTTTGGCAATTAGCTTCTGTATAGCAGGGACTGCGGCGGTGCAGGCCTGCCCCCGGAGAATGTCAGACGGCGGGCTGTTTGATGCAGAGTTCTATGGACAGAATAATCCGGA
>JAILCB010000118.1 GCA_024680595.1 Lachnospiraceae bacterium
TTTTTATGTGTAGGCTACGAGCCAAAGTCTCATGGGACGCTTGCGTCCCGATGAGACCTAGGCGACAGCCCATCATCGAAGGCCCGAAGGGCCTGAGATGTGGGCGAGGCCAGAATCGAGTAGGGGGTCTTCCCACCCCTACTCGATTTGGGATGAGATAGGGAAAAACGTGTCAATGATTAGAAATCGCATTACCTCCTAAATTATGTAGGAATGCTTGTTATTCTGTGGTTTCACTAAAGGTAGCCTGACGGGCCTCGAAAGCGGCCTTTCCTGTCATGTAACCATAGCTGGACTTGAGGTCCTCATTGTACTCCCCGTTTTCATAGGCGGCGCCTTCTCCTAAGCCGTTGCTCTCAAAGAAAGCCTGCATTTCCTCTTCCGTTACGTCGTCGCCTGTGGGCATTCCTGCAAAGATATTATTGCGGGAAACGGCTGCCTGGTTACCGGCGTGGAAACTGTAGTTGGCGGTTGTAGCTTCATCCTCATTATCAAACCAGGGATGACCTTCTGCCTGAAGAGCCTCATAGGCTTTCTTCCCTTCGTTATAGCTGTAGGTGCTGACATCATCAGCCGGGTCGGAGGCCGCGTAGGCAGGAATCGCCATTGAGCTGACTACCAGTATCGCTGCCATAATTGAACTAAAACGTGCCATTTTCTTCATAATAAACGCTCCTTTCATCTAACGGTTTATTTGTGTAGGCCGCCCATCATCGAAGGCCGCTAGGCCTGAGATGTGGGCGAGGCCCGAATCGAGAGGGGAGCTTCCTCCTCTTTCGATTGTCACTCCTTTCTGGAGTGTCTAAAGTATAGTTCTGGAATTTGGAGTTAGTTGGGAAGGAATGTGGAATCTGTGTGGAATTTTTAATATTTTTATAGAGGTTTGGGAGGGGTTATGCAGATAAGGAGAAGGGTTATATCAATGGTGCTAATGTTCTCCCTGCTTTCACTTTTGCTTGTCGGATGCACCTTTAAGGGCTATTCCCGGTCTGAGAAAGAGGAGGTTGTCAGTAAAGGAGAGGAATTGATAAGGGAGTATCTGGATAAGGCGGGAGAAGAAAGCAGGCTGGAAGAGGTCCGGGCAATTGATTATCTGAGTCCCGAAACTATGAAGAGGGAGCTAAATGGATATGTAGATGGTACCTTTTCCACCGGGGATCAAGTCTTTCACTATGTGGTGAATACAAATACGGGAGATGTTTTTACTTCTGAAAGGAATGAGAAATTTCTTTCTATGGTGGGTAAGGAGATTCTGGAGGCTTATGGGATTTCCTATAGGGATTATGACACGGCTGGAAACTTTACTCCTGTAGAAAGGGGCATTACAGTTTCGGAATCGGCTTTTGGCCTGCAGGATCTGTTGCCCGTTGACTCCTACGGAGACTTGGAATCCTATGTAAATGAGGTTTTGCGGGAGAAAGCTGTCCTTCTAGATATTTCAATTCTATATACAGGGGAAGAATTGAGTCCGGAGAGGTTTAAGATTGAGGATACGGAGAAACTGGGGGATTCTACGGTTCAAATTTGTCTTACAGATGAGAATTGCCTGCATCCTGAAGGGCATAGAAAGGACCGTGATTTGGCCATAGCAAGATCCTCATTTTTATTAAAGAAGGACGGTATTGTCTTTCGCCACTATAAGGTCTGTGAGGATTATGCTCCTTTCTGTTTACAGTATGCAGATTATTCGGAATGGCTGGTGAAAGGAGAGGACGGAAAGGAAAGTACAAGGAGCAAGGAAGTGGATGCTGAGCAGGATATACAGTTTCTCGTAGAGGATAGCTATGTCCAATATTATCCTTACAGCAAGGAGGATACGGAAAAGTATAAGGATTGGAGATGGAACGTGAAATTTGAGCCATTGGATCCGGATATGTCTGCCTGTTTTTTCCTGAAAAACCTTGATGCCAATGATGATCAAGAACTATATGCCAAGCAGAATCCTTTGCAGGGCTGGGACAGACGGAACTTTGCCAAGTACGGGGACAGGTATATTGCTCTGGATAGCCTGGGGGCAGCCCTTAATCTGGATTGCCCCAATCGGTTTGCTTTTGGAAAGGAGGCCGTGAGGTTACTGGAAGAAGAGAAAGAGTGAAAGGAGAATTTGGGTGAAGGAGCTTGCAGGTCACCTGGGAGACTGGAAAAAATGAAAGGAGAATTTGGGTGAAGGAGCTTGCAGGTCACCTGGGAGACTGGAAAAAGTGAAAGCAGAATTTGGGTGAAGGAACTTGCAGGTCACCTGGGAGACTGAAAAAAGTGAAAGGAGAATTCAGATAGTGATAGACAATTCTGTCCAACACACCATAGATGGATGAAAAAATCATCACGGTGATAGAGGGCAGGGTGAAGCGCATTCGGAAATCCCGCGCCTTGCGAGAGTCACGTCCCTTGCATCATAAGAGCCTGGTCGGGTACGGGTTGCGAATTTCTGATGAAAGTTCATTAGGAAATGATATCCTTTTTTTGGATTTTGCTATTTGATATTACATAATATTTGGTGTATTCTGAAGAATATCCCGAAATGCCCGGGCTAGCGTTGTTTGCTATATATTAAGCGGGCAATCTGACAGGGGAGAAGAGGAGGATTTATTATGAAAAGGAAATATTTATCTGTTGCTTTGGCTGCCCTTTTGGCGGGTTCCATGATGACCGCCTGCGGCGGGGCAAAGACGGAGAGCGCTTCAACAGCTGCGGCAGGGGCAAGTGAGGCCGGAGCGGACAAGGAAGCCGCAGCAAGCGAGGACAAGCAGACTAAGGAGGCCGCGGCAAGTGAGGCTAAAGCGGATAAGGAAGCCGCTAGCGACGAGAATGCAAGTGAGGCGGAGGACACTTTGGCTGCTTACGGGAGCGAGGCGGATGAGGATGGTCTGGGAGATAAGATACTAGAAGAGGATGACATGGAGGGCGATGAAAAGCCAGAAGTGGGTGAGGACGGTATCGTTAACAGCTCTGCGTGGCTTGGTTACTACCAGAATAGCGACGGACAGAGCCTGACGATTTTCCCGGATATGGGAAACCGGCTGGATGTCACGGCTGTGACCTATAGTGAAGATGGCTGGAGAGAGTGGAATGCTACTGCAGTCATTTCCGACAGCGACACTACCCGGGCGGCCATGGATATAGGCGGAGGGAGTGAGGTTACCCTAATTCTGGGCGATGACGGCATTAAACTGGATACCAGCGCCCTGGGCGGGCTCTTCATGGACGGTGATTACCTAAAGCAGGAGGAGCCTGTGGATTCCTCGGTCAATGCGCCGCATGACAGTAGTGAGAGCACGGACTATAGCGTTGCAACAGATTTCAGTGCAGCTGATGTGGAGACCTATGCGAAGAATGTGAGGATTGAGATTCTTCATGGGGATATTGATTCCCTGGTAATGAAGGCCAACTATCCTTTCAATATTAATGGTAAGGAGTACGCGGATGAGGAGGCTTTGTTTGCGGCTCTTGACGCAGAGGATTCTATATTAAAGGATAAAGATTTTCTGGACAAGGTACGTGAGGATGATGCGTCAAATATGTTTGCCAATTACCAGGGCATTATGATGGGTGAGGCCGGTAATGTCTGGATGGGCGAGGTTTTGGACAAGGACGGGAATTCCCAGGGTCTGATGATTCTCTCCTTTAATAAGTAATGTGACGCTTGAATTTGCTTATGGGACACAGGGAAGGGATTTTCAAATCCCAATTAGGAAGCTGGGCAGGTGTTGGGGACTTCAGATAATGGTCCGCTGTTTCAAAAAATCCTCTCCCAGGACGTGGAACTGGACTGGCATCTAGTGCGGGACAGACAGGTTTTTCGCGTGGGACAGACCTGGCAGCTAGCGAGGGACAGGCAGTTTTTTCGCACGCGACGGGCTTGGCATCTAATGTGGGATAGGCAGATTTTTTCTTGGGATAGGATTGACGTCTTGCCCGGGATGCGGCGGGTGTGAAGCCTTCATTATGGCTGAATTATAGGATGTTTTATGTTTTTGGGATGCTTTACATTATTCTGAAAGGAGCCTTTTCTGGAAGGAGCGTCTGCATTTTTTGCTCCGGATGACCGGGCCAATGGGTGATTATGGATAAGGTTTTGACCTATGTAATGAAGGAGGAAGATTTAGACTCTACGGCCGGAGGGATTGTCAGCAAGGTTTTGAAAGGCCGGTTGGGATTATATGCCCATGAGATAAGCAGCGCCAAATTCTACCCCATGGGAATTGCGGTCAAAAAGGCGGAAAAGATATGGGGGGCCGATCTTAATGGAATA
This sequence comes from Lachnospiraceae bacterium, assembly GCA_024680595.1. Taxonomy (GTDB): domain Bacteria; phylum Bacillota; class Clostridia; order Lachnospirales; family Lachnospiraceae; genus NK4A144. The sequence continues at coordinate 4,253 of JAILCB010000118.1, forward strand.
AAAGATTCCATTTCAAAGGAAGGCTGGACTTCTGTAACAGTGAAAGAACGCCTACGTCCTGGGGACATCCTGAGGATTATTTTGCCGGACGGAGGAGGGGATGGTGACAAGGGCATCCTTTCTGTAGCAGGTGATATCCGGGTTCTCTACGAGGACCCGGATCTTGTTGCCTTGGATAAACCTGCCGGCGTGGTTTGCCATCCCTCGCACGGTCATTACAGGGATTCGCTGGCAAATTATCTTTGCTTTTATTTGGAGCAAAAGGGAGAGGGGGGTGTCAGCCATGCTATCGGCCGCCTTGATAAGGATACCTCCGGTATTGTGGTTTTCGCAAAGAATAAGGCTGCGGCTTCCAGACTCTTTCGTCAAAAGGATGAAGGACAGTTTAGGAAACGGTATTTGGCTATAGTTATGGGGAATCCGGAACTGGATCCCGGAAGATTTCGAGCCGTATTGGAGTCGGGGGACAGGGAAAGGGCTGGTCATGCAGCTTTTGAGGCTTTTTTTGAAGATTCTGCGGAAGGGGGGTGGAAGGTTATCGATGCCCCTATTGGTCCGGTTCCAGGCACTTTAATGAAGCAACAGGTTGTGGAGCCACCTTTGGGAAAGGAGGCTCTTACCTGGTTTCGGGTGATTTCTCCCGGCCGGAATTATTCCCTTATTGAAGTAGAAATTGAAACAGGCCGTACCCATCAGATCCGGGTTCATATGGCCTGGATAGGTCATCCACTTTTGGGGGATTCCATGTATGGAGGCATTTCTTTGCCGGAACAGGGTGCATGTGGAGGCCGGGATTTGGAAAGGGGTTCTATGTGTGTGGACCAGTCTTTACCGGAGGGACATGTGTATGGAGGCATTTCTTTGCCGGAACAGGCTGCGCGTGGAGGCCTGGATTTGGAAAGGGGTGCAGTGAGTGAGGAGGGGTCTTTGGAAGGGGGGACTGTGTATGGGGCTCGGTCTTTGGAAGGGGATTCCCTGTATGGAGACCGGCATTTGGAAAGGAATTCCGTGTGTGCGGCGGGGTCTTTGCAAGAGAATTCTCCTTGCGGCGGATTAAGAGCAGACAGAGCCTTATTGCATGCCTGGAAAGCAAGACTTATCCAGCCCTTTGAACACGGGGAGATATATCTGGAATCACAGTTGCCGGAGGATATGAATTTGTTGTCAAATTTTTTGTAATTTCTTATTGCTATTTTCTGTTAATGTGGTATTATTTATATTAGTTCAGTCATTTCCATTTTTTTTCTTAGGATTTCCTTAATTTTCCCTTGACTTCTTGTACTTAATAAGGTACAATTTATACCGTAATGATTGTTTTAAGATTGCGGCTTGCGGGGGAAAAGCAAGTGCAGTTCAGTAACAATCAATGTTTTTATAGTCCGGGGTTCTCGTGAAGAACCAGACTGAATAGGGTAAGGTCACGGTCAGATGCTTATCTTATTCAAATATGAAAGGGGTATGTATGAGAGACAAGGAAAAAGATGCAATTCAGATGGCAATTAAGAGGAAGGACTTTCTGGAAAAGAGCTACGAGCTTTTCACAAAGAGGAATATTGAGTCCGTTTCTATGCTGGAGATTGCAAGGGTCTGTGGCTATGGAACCACCACTTTGTATCGCTATTTCAAGGCTAAGCCCAATCTGGTAGTATCGGTCGCTACGTGGAGATGGAAACAGGTTTTGGAAGAGAATGCCAAGAAGAGATCAGATGATGAGATTAAGGATTTGAGTGGTGCTCAGCTTTTTGAGTACTATCTGGATGCATTGCTGGACATGTATAGGAATGATAAGGACTTACTCCGTTTCAATCAGTTCTTTAATATTTACATTCAGGCTGAGAAGATTGATGATAAGGTGTTGGAACCCTATCAGGATATTATTGAAGAGATTGAAAATAGATTCCATCTTATTTTTGAGAAGGCACAGTCAGATCATACTCTTAAGACTGATGTTTCTGAGAAGGAAATGTTCTCTACTACTCTGCATTTGATGCTGGCGGCAATTACGCGTTATGCGGTAGGCCTTGCCTATAAGCCCAAGGATGGCTTTGATGCTGAGAAGGAGCTTTTGCTTCTGAAGGATATGCTCTTAAAGGAGTATAAGGCATAAATAATTTGAGCAGACAAGGAGCCGAATCTCCTTGGCGTGCCTGCAGGCCGGCACCCATAAGGCGCGGACCGTCAAATCTACGCCCACCACGGCAACGGACACAGATGCCGGCGCCCACAAGGTGCGGACCGTCATCGAAGACCCTTTGGATCTGAGATGTGGGCAAGACAAAATCGAGTTAGGCACATCCTGACCTACACGATTGACTTTTGATGATATAGGAAATGATGTAATGAAGAAAAGGCTGTCGCTTTAGATGTTTATTCATCTGGGCGGGGGCCTTTTTCTATGGCCTGAATTAGGCGGAGTTTTTTTGGCCATGCCCCGTGAAAAGGGTTTTGCCTGTATAGCTGTGTTATGTCAATGATTTTTCGTAATTCTGACTGTTTCATGGTAGTATGTTATTCGGATTATTATGCAAAAATTGAGACGATATTATAATGCTTGTAATATTTAGGAAAAGAGCTTGTAACAAAAAACGAGGAGATCCTTAGAAAATATTATGGGAAGATAATTGAAAAATATGGAAAGGAAGATATGATACGTCTTCTACAGATGATGAAAAGATTGGAAACAGTCATGCAGAATGAATTTGAGGAGATGGAGGGTGAAGAGAAGGATGAAGAATTTTCTGAATGAATATGCTGAAGGCCATGCGGCATATTGTATAGAAAATACCAGGATTTCTCCCAGACTTTATGAAGAGTACGGGGTCAATTTGGGATTACGTGATGATAAAGGGGTAGGCGTACTGACGGGGCTTACCGGTATATCTAAGATTGTTTCGTCTAAGGTAATCAATGGAAAGAAAGTTCCTTGTGAAGGGGAGCTGTGGTATAGGGGGTATCGGATTGAAGATCTGATTGATGCAATTGCTCCGGAAGAATATGGATTTGAGAGATTGGCATATTTGCTTATTATGGGGAAATTGCCCTCAGAGAAAGAACTTGGTGATTTCTTTAGTGTGCTGGGACAAAGTAGAACGCTTCCTACTAATTTCACAAGAGATGTGATCATGAAAGCACCAAGTGAGGATATCATGAATTCAATGACCAGAAGCATCCTTACTCTTTCTTCGTATGATGATAATACGAAAGATACAAGTGTGCCAAACGTCTTAAGACAATGCATCAGATTGATCGCTGTTTTTCCGCTTCTTGCGGTATATGGGTATAATGCATACCGTCATTATGAAAAGGATGACAGTATGTACATACACATGCCGGATGCCTCATTATCTACGGCTGAAAACTTTCTGATGATGTTAAGGCCGGATAAAAAATTTACGAAAACAGAGGCAAAAGTTCTTGATACGGCACTGATACTTCATATGGAACATGGAGGCGGTAATAACTCAACCTTTACAACAAGAGTGGTAACATCCTCCGGATCGGATACGTATTCAACAATTGCAGCGGCAATGTCCTCACTAAAGGGACCAAAGCACGGGGGAGCAAACATCAAGGTGATGGAAATGATGGAAGATATTCGTGCTCATGTTAAAGATTACAGTGATAAGGATGAAATAAAGGCATACTTATCAAAAATCCTCAATAAGGAAGCTTTCGATCAGAAAGGATTGATATATGGTATGGGGCATGCCGTATACTCCCTGTCCGATCCAAGAGAAAGGGTATTCAAGCAGTACGTTGAGACGCTTGCCATAGAGAAAAATAGGCAAGATGATCTAAAGCTGTACCAAAAAATAGAAGATATTGCGCCGGTGCTTATTGCTGAAAAACGGAAAATATATAAGGGTGTCAGTCCGAACATTGATTTTTTCAGTGGCTTTGTCTATGAAATGCTTGGGATACCGAAGGAACTATACACGGCGATGTTTGCCATAGCAAGGATTGTAGGATGGAGCGCACACCGAATAGAAGAATTGATCACTTCAAATAGAATCATACGTCCGGCGTACATGAGTATCATGGAGGAAATAAAATAGGCGAAAATCTGCTTGTATGGCTTAAATTTGTTGCAGATAAACCTGTAGATTGCCAAGCTAAATGAGCAAGCAGATGAAGTGGTTGGTGTAAAATAATAAGTGTCATTTCTGGCAAGGATCGGAGTAAAATCCGGTCCTTTTTCTAAACCTATATTTAGAACTATTTTCGGGTGTTCCAACAAGAAAAAGTACAAGAAACTATTGACAAGTAGCAACGGGATACGCTATTTGGACAATTAATTCACAAGTGATATAACTCGGAAGATAAAATAGCAAATGGCGGAAATGAAAAATGAACTCATGACCGCCATTTTGCGTTTATTCTTCAAGTCCCTGTTTGTAGTTATTTCCCCAAGCTTCCATGGACTTTATAATCGGACGCATGGACTCACCAAGCTCGCTTAATGCGTATTTGACACGGGGCGGACAAGGAGATTTCTCATGATAAGCAGTTTCCATTTGCTGCCGATCAGGCTGCCGGTTGAAATGAACGCAGCGGAAAATGGGCCGGAGAAGGCAGTCAACAGATGGCTCAAAAATACCGGTTTTTAAATTATTCAGGCTTTTCGTCAAGGAGTAGGTGCGTGAAGAGCGCGTTGGTTTTGATATCAGCAGTTGTTTTTGTTTCGCAAATTTTAAAATTGATTATAATTGCGAAATGAAATACAATTAAATAAAGGCGGTGAAATTACGATGAAACTTATAAAAAGAGACTATTATCTGAATAAACTTTTATCGGTAAAGGATGTTCCGGACATAAAAGTAATAACCGGGGTAAGAAGAAGCGGAAAATCTAAATTGATGGATGCTTTCATAGATTTGATATCTGCTGATGATAAGGCTAATATCGTCCGGATCAAGCTGAACTTAAAGAAGTTCGAGAAACTGTTGGATGCAGACAAGCTTTATGACTACATAGAGCAACAGTATGCCAGCGATAAAAAGCCAGCATGAAGGAATAAGGATTATCGATATCGCCAGATGGCTTTCTGATTCGCAAAAATAATAAAAGTTCAAATTTGCGAAATAAATCAACACTTTTTACAAAACGTGTCGGGACCTGTACTCCTGAAATCAACACATTTTGCAGAAAGCGTTGCAAAGGATTACATGCCAAAGGAAACCAATAAAGTAAGGCAGCTTAAAAAGCTCGATGAAAGAGCAAAGCTTCCGGCATTTATATCAGCCATGACACTTGGAATTATTGGGACTTTGATCTTTGGCGCAGGGATGTGTTTTGGACTTAGCGTCTTTGGAACAGGAGTAATTTTCATGGTAATTGGGGTGCTTCTTGGAATAGTAGGTGCTGCTGTCTGTATCATCAACTATCCTTTATACAAGAAACTCCTTAAAAAGGGTAAGGAAAAATATGCCTTTGAAATTCTGGAACTTGCTAAAGAGATAACAGGAGAAGCATAATGACAGAAAATAAGAATGTAGAAACAATACTTAAGAATGGTGACAAGGCTTTGTCTGGAATGCCTTATTTATACAGATCCAAGGGCCTTCCAAGTGAGGTTTATGATGTCAGGATGAGGGAAGGCATAAATGGTGAACTTCTGAAACTGGCGATAGCAGACACTGTCATCAGATACCCTTACTTTGGCGTCAGATTCATAGAAAAAGATGGAGATTTCTATGCGGTAAGGAATGAAATGAAGCTTGAGGCACATCACAAAGATGGATTTATCCCACTGGGCGGACATAGTAACAACTATCATCTCATGGGAGTTACAT
>JAILCB010000177.1 GCA_024680595.1 Lachnospiraceae bacterium
GAAATGAAATAGTAGAGATAGGGCGTACCCAAATGCAAAAGACCATAAAGAATGAGACTCATGAGAACCAGCAGCAGCTTATAGGCCCCCCCGCCTCTCCTTTTCCCTTTCCGGGGAAGCAGTAATCCTACAATAATCCCCGCCCAGCAAATGACGAGATTCAGCTCCCATTCCACCGAAAAAGACTCATAATAATCCGTAGACCGCTTCAGGGCAAAGATAAAAGAGCAGAATATGAAATCCTCCAAAGCCCCATTCATGGCAAAATAGGCAAATACAGGCAGGGTCACAAAGAAAGCCCCCAGGACAAAATAAAGGGCGGCCTTGCCAAGTCTGCCAAATTCCCTTCTATAGAGTAACAGTATAACAACAGTTACCATTACACTTATTAGAGCTGCGGCTATGGTCACCTTGGACAAGGCCGCCAGGGCAAAGCCTATGCCAAATATCAGCGAAACCTTCTCCACAGGAAAGGAGTCATCATCCCCCTTCTCTATAAAAGTCAGGCCATAGAATATCGCAATCATATTGAAGGGCATGAAAAGCTCTTCTGCCGAATTCCCTCCCCAGAGTAGGGGGGTATATACATAGTAGAAAAGAGCCAATATTATAGCAGACTGCCATCTTTTGAGATATATCCTCTCTGACCTCCAGAAAAAACCGACAGTAAAGGCCATGGAAAGGCACTGAATGAGAAAGACCCCTCCCCGCCCCCGAATAAAGAACTGGCCCAAGGCTTCATAGAAGAAAAGCACGGGTCCCTTCAAATCAAAAAAATCCCGGAAGGGCACCCTGCCCTCCACAATAGCCCGTCCCCCCAGAGAGTACCAGGAGGCATCGTATCCATAGGAATAGGGATAAAGGGGGCTGGTCCAGCTGGAGGCCAAAAGCAGAAAGATCCATCCGCTTGCTATGACCAGGGAATATTCAATTATAGTCCTCCAATTGGCCCTAATATAATCCGAAACTCTGTTTTTCATATCACATGCTTTTATAATAGGAAGAAAGTCAATATTTATCGCTGGTCTAAGTGTTATATATCGCTTGTTTGTAACGCATGATATATAAAGTAATGTCTCATGGGAGGCAATCATCCCATGAGGCACAAGACTTCTAGAATCAAGTAGGGCGGATTTTCTCCGCCCTCTCATACCACCGCACCTGCCGTTCGGCATACGGAGGTTCAACATAGGTTCAAGACATGACGCACGTCCGTCATACAATTAAGAAGGAAGAGTGCCCGCAGACACTCTTCCCCTCTTCTCATCTAGAAAGGCTCAGCCACATTCTATGCGGTCCCAACCTATCATCAATCCTCAGAATCGTCGTCGATCTTATCCTTCCTGGCCTCAATCTCCTTAGCCTGTACATCTGAAGGAGCGGGCTCGTAGCGGTTGAACTCATACTCGAAATCGCCGGTACCGCCAGTCATAGACCGAAGATCCGTGCCATAACCATAGAGACTGGACTGAGGCACCTCAGCCTCGATAATCTGCTTGCCGTGATCCGTAGGATTCATTCCCAGCACACGGCCTCTCCTCTTATTCAGATCGCCCATGACATCTCCCGTAAACTTATCAGGCACTGTCACTCTCAGGCTCTCAATGGGCTCGAGGAGGATAGGACCCGCCTTCATGAATCCGTCCTTGAAAGCCATACGGGCCGCCGTCTTGAAGGACTGCTCGGAGGAATCCACGGGATGATAGGATCCATCATAGAGAATAGCCTTGACGCCAACTACAGGATAGGCGGCCAAAGGTCCCTTCTGTACGGATTCCGCCAGTCCCTTTTCCACTGCAGGGAAGAAATTCTTGGGAACGGCGCCACCCACAACCTGTTCTTCAAAGATGTAAGCCTGCTCCATATCTCCGCTGGGCTCAAACTTCATCTTGACATCACCGAACTGGCCATGACCACCGGTCTGCTTCTTGTACCTGCCCTGAACATCGGACTTGCCGCGAATGGTCTCACGATAAGCCACCTTGGGAGCGGACAGCTCAATTGCCACCTTATATTCATTCTCCAGACGGGACTTCACCACTTCAATCTGCTGCTCACCGATACCATAGATAAGAGTCTGGCGGTTCTCAGCATCATTCACATTCTTCAGAGTCAGATCCTCTGCACAAATCTTGGCCAGAGCCTGGGAAATCTTGTCCACATCCGACTTATTGACAGGACGGTAACGCATTGCCGTATAAGGTGTGGAGATTTGAGGCCTGCTGTAACGGATAGGGAATGCCTTAGTGGAAAGGGTATCTCCGGTCTTGGTCTTATCCAGCTTTGCGAGGGCTCCTATATCTCCTGCGTGAATCTCAGGAACCTCCTCAGACTTATTTCCGCAAAGGACATAGATCTTTCCAACCTTAAACTCAACGGCCTTATCCTCATTATAAAGAGTATCTCCGGCCTTAATAACACCTGAATTCACCTTAAAGAGCGAATACTTTCCAATGAAAGGGTCCACAATGGTCTTCCAGACCAGGGCTGACTTCTGCTTGCTGAAGTCATAATCCGCTTCAAAAATCTCATTGGTGGTAACATTAATACCGGCCAGCTTCCTGCCCTCAGGACTGGGCAGATACTTGACGCAATCCTCCATCAGAGTGTAAACACCCTGAACCAGAGTGCTGCTGCCCATGGTGATAGGAACAATAGAGCCGTCAATAACGCTGGAGCGCAGGGCAGAGCGAATCTCTGCATCTGAGAAGGACTCCCCGCCGAAATAGCGATCCATGAACTCCTCAGAGGTCTCCGCAACCGCCTCCATAAGGGCGTCTCTGTAGATTCCCAGATTCTCCTTTGAGTACTCAGGAATATCGCACTCAACAGCCTCGCCCTTGTCATTCCACTTAAAAGCCTTCTCCGCTATGACATTTACATAACCCACCAGCTTTTCGTTCTCCCGGATAGGGAAATGGAAGGGGGCAATCTTCTTGCCGTACAGATTGGTGAACTCTTCCAGAACATTCTTGAACGAAGCATTATCGATATCCATGTTAGAAACATAAATCATACGCGGAAGATTATATTTCTCACACATTTCCCATGCCTTCGTAGTACCTGTTTCAATTCCTGACTTTCCATTTACCACGATAATGGCACTGGCAGCCGCACTGAGGGCTTCCTCAACCTCGCCGACAAAATCAAAGTAACCGGGCGAATCCAGAATATTCAGTTTGTTGCCTTCCCACTGGATGGGAATGACGGAAGTTCCGATTGAGAACTTTCTCTTCTGTTCCTCCTTGTCATAATCGCTGATCGTGTTTCCATCATCGATCTTGCCAAGCCTCGTGGTCAATCCGGAGAGCTTTGCCATTGCCTCTGCCAGACTGGTTTTTCCGGAACCGCCATGACCCATCAGAACAATATTCCGGATCTTGTCCGTCGTGTAAACCTTCATAAGAAAAACAACCTCCGCAGTCGTGTATTTTGATAGGGCCGCCCCGCCTAAAGAAAAACCTTCCATCCGGAGCCTGCTCTTCAATAGAAAATATTTTACTAAATAAATGAATTTAATGCAACACGTTCTGTGCATTTTTCATAGACATATAGTCTTGAATTTAACGTTTTAAAGCGATATACTGATTTAACTTTAATATTTACTAAAAGGAGTCTAATATGGTTATAGTAATGAGGCCTGACGCCAGTCAGGAAAATATCAATAATGTCGTTGAATATGTGAAATCCGCAGGTCTGGAAATCCATCTGTCCAAGGGTGCGGAGGTTACCATTATCGGTCTTATTGGAGACAAGTCCAAATTAAAATATGAAAACCTGCAGATTTTTGACGGGGTTGACAAGCTGGTGCCTGTCACAGAAAGCTACAAGCTGGCTAACCGGAAGTTCCATCCCGTGCCCACATCCATTTCCGTAGGCAATACCCAAATTGGGCCTGGCCACATTACCGTCATGGCAGGTCCCTGCGCCGTGGAAAATGAAGACCAGATGCTCCTGGTAGCGCGAGCCGTGAAAAAGGCGGGGGCAACTATCCTCCGGGGAGGAGCCTACAAACCCCGTACCTCTCCCTACTCTTTCCAGGGACTGGGCGAGGAGGGGCTCCGCTATATGAAGGAAGCTTCAAAAGAGACCGGGCTTGCCACCATTAGCGAGGTCATCAGTCTGGAGGCCGTGGAAACTGCAGTGAAGTATGTGGATATGCTGCAAATCGGGGCCAGAAACATGCAGAACTTCTATCTCCTGAAAGAGGTGGGAAAGACCGGTCTCCCCGTCCTCTTGAAAAGAGGCCTGTCCTCCACTATTGAGGAATGGTTAAATGCAGCAGAATATATTATTTCGGAAGGAAACGAGAATGTGGTGCTTTGCGAGCGGGGCATAAGGACCTTTGAAACGGCAACCCGAAACACATTGGATCTGTCCGCCGTCCCGGTTTTGAAGGCCAAGACTCATTTGCCGGTCATTGTGGATCCCTCACATGCCACCGGGGTCCGCAACTACGTTCCTCCCCTGGCCAAGGCCGCCATTGCCGCAGGAGCCGACGGTTTGATGATTGAGGTGCATAATGATCCCTCCAGGGCCCTGTCCGACGGTCCCCAGTCTCTAAACTTCGACCAGTTCACTGACTTGCTATCTGAACTCCGTCCCTTTGCGGAGCTTATGCAGAGAAAAATCGGATAAGAAACGAATTCAAAAAGGATACTGTCTGCAATCATTTTCGGAAATCTCAAGGGAATGGCCGGCAGTATCCTTATTAAATTTACTTGAAGGATTTTAATCAATGAATAATGAAAACAATCAGAAAAAAACATGGAAGGCGGGCTTTCTGTCCCTGGGACTCATAGGCGGATCCATCGCCATGACCTTTCGCAAGAAATACCCCGACGCAGAGATTGTTGCTCTCAACCGGTCCCCCGAACCCCTGCAAAAGGCATTGGAAACCAATGTTATTAATTACGGAACAAACGTTATTGATGATCACTTCTCGAATTGCGACATTATTTTCCTATGCGGGCCAATCGGCGTTAATATTGGATTCTTAAAAGATATTCGCCGTTATATTTCCCCTTCCACCATCCTGACGGACGTGGGATCCGTCAAATCGGACATTCATAGGGCGGTGGCCGCCGATCTTCCGGAGGCCGCCTTCATAGGAGGTCATCCCATGGCCGGATCTGAGAAGTCAGGATACGATAATGCCAACGATCACCTAATTGAAAACGCCTATTATATTCTGACCCCCGGTCCCAATGTCCCTCAGGAATTAATTGACCGATATTATTGTCTGGTTCAAAGCCTGGGAGCCCTTCCCCTAATTCTCTCCCCTTCAGACCACGATTACATTACAGCCGCTATCAGTCATGTGCCCCATATGATAGCCTACACGTTGGTCCGCCTAGTGGAGGAAAGCGACTCGCCGGAGCAATATATGAAGCTCATTGCCGCCGGAGGTTTTAAGGATATTACCCGCATAGCCTCTTCCGACCCCGTCATGTGGGAGCATATCTGTCTGTCTAATCCGGATAATATAGACAAACTGCTGGAGTCCTACTTATGTAAACTCCAGGAGCTCCGCTCTCTCATCAAGGATGGCAAGGGGCAGGAGCTGCGGCAATTATTTGCCCAAATCCGGGACTACCGGAATTCCATTCAGGACGCCCCCAGGGGACCTATCCGCAAGATATACGACTTGCATTGTGATATTATTGACGAAGCGGGTGCCATTGCTACTATTGCAACCATACTTTCCACCCAGAATGTGTCCATCAAGAATATAGGCATTGTTCACAACCGGACCTATGAAGAGGGCGCCCTGCACATAGAATTCTATGATGAGCATGCGGTAACCACAGCGGCCGGCCTATTAAAGAAACACGGCTATCGGATCTATGAGCGGTGAAAAGCCCTGGTGCACCCCCATTCACGTCCTTTAACGCTATGG
>JAILCB010000191.1 GCA_024680595.1 Lachnospiraceae bacterium
AATTGTGCCCAGGACCGGCCTTACGCCAGTCCCAGGCACCTTCTCCAATTCCGGCGGCCAGACAGGCAGCCCGCCGATGACTAAAATCATTTAGAAGCGTTATACTCCCTACAGGCCTCGAAAAAGACATCAATGATGTCCATGCTGACCATAGGAGGCAGATCACAGCCGGAGGAAAGAATGAAATGAGGGAAATCCTTCATGGACTCCAGCAATTCCAGGGTCTTTTCACGCATAAGTTCCTTAGTTCCCTGGAAGAATATGGTAGAGGGGTCAATGTTGCCGAAAACAAGGATGTTGGGGGGGATCTGGGGAAGGATATCCTTCATATCCACGGAGTTTCCGTAGTGATGGCCCTTGGAGCCCGTTCCATACATGGACTCCACCGATTTGGTCACATGGCCGCAATTATGTAGAATCACATAGAAACCGGTATCCTGCACTGCATCCACCAGACGCTTCACGTAAACAGATGAGAAGGCCTCCAGCATCTTGGGGGCCAGTAGGCCTGCCGTAGGCTCCGCAAGGAAGATTCCATTGGCACCGGCCTTTTTGTATTCCATAGCCCTATTAATCAGAAATTCCGTGCACTTATCCAGCAGAATATGCATGGACTCCGGATCCTTTCTGGTCATCTTGAGCGCCACCTGCACATCCAAGAGATTTGCCGCCAGTGAAAAGGGTCCAAACTGTCCTCCAATAATCGGCCTGTCCTCAATAATCTTGGAAGCCTCCCTGACGGCATCCAGGAAAATGTCCACACGGCCCGCATGCACATCCGGCACCTGCAATGCCCGGATATCCTCCCCTGTCTCAATCAGGGGATCCTTTACAGAGGGCGCCTCATTATCCTTAAAGATAACCTTGGAACCAAAGGCTTCCGAATCTACCGAAAGATCCATTCCCGTCATGGCGCAAATCATATCCGGATACCGGTCCACCGTAGCCTTCATAACCTCAGCCATCTTCTTGCCGTCATTAACGGTCTCCACCAGGCCGTAGCCCGTAAGGGGGATACAGGGAAAATACAGGACCGGCAATATTTTCGTGTCCCTAGCATCAATAATATCCTGCGACCACTTGTCCATATCAAAATACATAACTGTCCTCTCCTTTTTTAAATAAAAATAGAGCCATATGATGTTCAATCACATGACTCCTTTGCCAAAATGACTTTCTAATGTTACCATAATGCATTTTTTTATAAAGGGTCAATTTTCCCTTTTTTCCCTAGTACAATTTTCAGGAGATTCCGCCTTTAGAATACCCCTAAGCTCCTTCTCAAAGTAGGCGCAGGCCTTTATAATATTTTTCTCATAGATACTGCTAAAGCTTATCATGAAAACATTCTCCGGGGCCTCTTCCATATGATACCAGTACTCCCTGGTGGAATAAATCTGTATACCATGCTCTTTTAGTCTGTGAATGAGGCCTTCCGAATCTTTGCAGCCATAGATTTCAATGAGACAGTGGGTTCCCGGCGATTCCGTGGAGCATCTCATAATATCACTCATATTTTCGCATACATAATCAAAAAAGACCTTTTTCTTTTTCTGATTTAATATGGCCATTCTCCGGGACTGCCTGTCCAGGCTGCCGTCCATGATGAAATTGGTCAGGGCGCTCTGCTCGTACTCCGGAATCAGGCAGCGGTAATACTTATACTTCTCCTCGTAGCGGGGCAGCAGGGAATTGGGCAGCACGATAAAGGAGACCTTGATTTCATGGGTCATGATATTGGAGAAGGTGCCTATATAAATCACCCTATGGCTGGTATCCAGGGCCTGCATGGACATGATGGGCTGGGAGCCAAATAGATACTCACTCTCATAATCATTCTCAATGCAATAGACGTCATTTCTCCTGCACCACTCCAGCAGCTGAATACGCTTGGCCAGCGGCAGGGTCACCCCTGTCGGAAACTGAAAGGAGGGTGTGATATATAGAAGATTGCAGTCTGATTTTTCCAGCAGATTCACGTCCAGGCCCTGGGGGGTCACGGGTATGGGATTCATGATAAAGCCCTTGGTCATCATGATTCTGCGCATCTTTTCAGAGCTGGGCTCCTCGATTCCCACCTTGTATTTTTTCTCCGGAAGTATATTTACAATGATTTCCATACCCTGCTCTGAGTTGGGACATATAATTATCTGCTCTTCCGTGCAGCTGACCCCCCGCGTTTTCTCCATATATTTGCAGACTTCCCGGCGAAGGCCCAGGCTGCCCATATTAGGACTTTCTTCTATAATATCCTTGTAGGCAAAGTCAATGATAGCATTCTGGACATAGCCGGACCACTTTCCCCAGGAAAAGCCTTCATTGGCATAGCCGGTCCTGCTGAAGTCAAACTTGATATCGTACTTGGGCTCCAGGGCCTTCTGCAGGAATTCATTGGTATTTTCCAATATCTTTTCCTTACTGCCTTTCAATACCTGCAGCTCTTCTACATAGAAACCGCTTCCCTGGGTTGACCGAATATAGCCTTCTGACAAGAGTAGCTGGTAGGCCCTATTCACCGTATTATGGCTGATGTTCAAGGACTGTGCCAGGGTTCGGATGGCCGGCAGCCGATAATCAGGACCGTAGGCCCCAGATAGGATATTCCTCTTAATTTCCTTATATAACTGCTCATAAATCGGTACTTTGATACTATCATCTAGTCTTATCATGGATTGATTTGCCTCAATAATATTCTGAATAATTAAAAGCTCCGCCGTAGAAATTCTCGGGGCCTCTCCATCAGGCCCGCCGCCTTACTTTAGCTTCATACAGGCTCCATCCAGGAATACGGTGCTCTTACTATAGCGATGGATGCCCGCCGCCTTTTCCCTATGCATGAGAAGCCGCTCCAGACCGGTGCCCAGGCCCACCCAGCTGCAGGTAATTTTCCAGGCGTCGTCCAGTTTATGGGGACCCATGGAGGTAGATGCCAGCTCCAGACCGGCCGGTGTGACGACATCCAGTCCCTCCCCATATACCACGGAATTCTCATTCTCAAAGCCATAGTCCTCAATTCCTGCGGCCTTCATGACAATCCGGGCAAATGCCTTCAGATGGTCCGTCCTCTCTTCCAGCTCTGTCCCCCATTCCACCAGATTCAGCATGGTGAATTCCTTTAGATGAGACTTGCCTTCCGACTCCTTGCGAAAGCAGGAGCCTATCTCAAAGAGTCTCAGGGGCAGTTTCTGACTGCTGAGCAGCTGCCTCGAAAGCTCATAGAGATTTGGGGCCAGCATGGGTCTCAATGCCGTCTTCCTATCCAGCCAATATACCTGCTCAAATAGAGGATTATCCCGGTTTATGGTCATTCTATCAAGGGCCTTGGCGCTGACCATGATGGGTGTCGTGACCTGGGTAAAGCCATTCTCACATAGGGCCGACGCCAGTTCCTCCTGCAGGGCGCAGAGCTCCACCCGGTGCTTATTCTCCAGCAAATCCCTTATTCTCTCCCGATTCTCCCTGACCGCCAGCTTTTCCAGCTCCATAAAGGAGGCCTGTCTCAGCTTCTCGGTCTCAAATTCCCTTAGAATATCCTCCTCTGCCAGCCCCAGCTCAGACAGCCGGTTTCTCTGGGCCGGCGTATATTCAACTGCCACAGCTCTACCTCCTCTAGTCGGATTGCCCCTTCCGGAGCCCTCCCTTTCCATCCTCAGACAGCCGGTTTCTCTGGGCCGGTGTATATTCAACTGCCATGGGCGTACCTCCTGCTGTCGGAAAAGACCGTGTTGGAATACTTTTGCAGCTTCCAGTCCGGCACCCGGCAGGCCGGGCAGGGACACTTGCACCACCGGTTCCTGAGCCACCTGGCACTCCTGCTGTGCCTGGAATCCCAGACCACAAAGGACTCCCCGCAATGGGTAGTTATGGTCATGGAGGCCCCCCTGTAGTCAATGGATTTCACCCCATGCAGGATACCGGAGCGGGCGGGCCAGAGTTTAATTTTATTAATTAATGCATATAATCCTTGATTTTTATATACATAGCGTTTCTTTTCTTCCTGATTCAAAATGCTTCAACCCCCTTTCAGCTGTTGCCGTAACCCATTTCCCCGGCCCGGGCCAGACATTGATAGTACATGGTGATTACTCCCAGTTCCAGGGGATTATGTATGACAGTGGCAATTTTCGCCGCTTCCTCAGTAGCAATGCAGGGAACGCCGGGAGCAGAAATGATAGTATCCTTTGAGACATCCTTTGCCCCGATCTGGTCCCCTGTCGTTGTGGCATCCAGAATAAAGGAATATCTGCCATATTCCGGCTCTATTTCCAGAAGAAGGGATCCCGGGATTAGCCGTACCAGTCCGGCCGCCTTTTCCAAATCCAGATCATAAATGCAGGGGATGGCCCCGGCCTCTGCCAAATAGACTGCAGCCGCCCTACCCACGGGTCCGCCACCCAAAACCAAGATTTTCTGCCCCTCCAGGGGGAAGCCCCTGTGCTTTATGGCTTCCGCCAGGGCAGCCGCATAGCCGGTTCCGGTTGCGTCCCCATTATCGGACTCCACAGCTAGGCCGGCCCCAAAGAGGGAAAACACATCGTCATCGGCCATGAGAATGAGATCCTTTCTCTTTCGAAAGGCCTCCTGAATTCCCGCCACATCCCGGCACTTCATCTCCTCAGCATCTGCCCCGCAATGCCTCAGAATTGCCGCATTCATGCCTGCGAAATCCGTGATTTCCCCTAATCCGCCGGTGACAGTGACGCAGGCCACCGAGAGGGAGGGCTTTAGGTCTCCCCCTCCGGCTGCAATACAGGCAATTTCCCTCATGCTGCGGCCTGTCTGGGAACGGAATATCTCCTGGTCATAGGCCTTTATTCTCTTATTAATTTCGAATATATCCTTATGCACTAGCCTTGTCATGATATAGCACTCCCTTTCTCTGCCGCCTTCCAGTCTTCTCGACCTTCAGGTAATTGCGCCGAATATTAGTCAGGAAGGCCTCAAACGCCTGAAAAGCCTGCTCTTCGCTGTCCCTTGTAATAATAACGATGGCCCTCCATTCCCCGGGCCGCCTGCCTTTGCTGCCGGGATAATCCGTCAGACCCAGAACCGCCCCGGGAAAGCCGCCGCTCCCGCCGAAGTAATTCGTCAGGACCTCGTCCGCCCCGGACAGACCGGCTTTGCATCCGCAATAATCCGTCGCAGTCCCATCCGCCCCGGGAAAGCCGCCGCTCCCGCCGAAGTAATCCGTCAGGACCTCGTCCGCCCCCAGGAATCCCCTGACCCGCTTCAAGTGACTGCATCCCGAGATAATATGTTCTCCCAGCACCTCAATATCCGCCCCACTTACCTGAATCTGCTGATAAATGCAGGCCTTCTCGCCTGACCGCACCACCTGCTCCGGGAATCGCCCATCCAGCAAAAGCTCCACCATTATCTTGACCATATTTAATCCCGTGGAACGGTAGACGCTAATAGGGGTCTGGCTTGGAAATCTGGCATCTATCTCCAGAATCTTCAGGACTCCCTTATCCTCAATCACCTCAATATCAAAAATCCCCTTGATTTTCAGGCGGTTAGCCAGGGTTTGCCCTATATCCAGCATCTGCCTCCTTATATCCCCGGAAATCCGGGCAGGGGCAATGATTCGCTTGCAGTCATAGTTATCATCCACCACAACCTCTGTGATCTGGGGAAAGTAAAAGCGCTCACCATCCCCAATCACCTCCAGGGAATAGGAGGGTCCCTGCAGATACTCCTGAATCACGGCATTTTCAGACCCCTTCTCCCGCAAATAAGCCTGCAGCTGCTCTTTTTTATTAAATCTGACCACCCCGGCACTGCCGCTCAGACCGTCCGGCTTCACTATAACCGGATAGGCACAGTCCGGATAATATCTCGGCATGGGAATCCTTAGTTCAGAGAAAAGCTGATTGGAACGGTTCTTAGATGAGGAAATCCTATAGGCCTCCAGGTCAAATAGCACCTTTGTCCCGGTCAGACTCCCATATTGAACTGCCCTTTCCAAAACCTCCAGGTCCTCAATAGCGGGAATCACGGCGTCTGCAGTGCGGAAATAGGCTTTTACCGCCTCTTCATTTAGAATATCCTCACAAATATATTCATCCGCCAAATCCGCCCCGGGAGCCAGGGGATTTCTATCTATCACTGTCACATAATATCCCGCTTCCTTTGCCAGATAGATAATCTCCGTACCCTGCAGCTTGGCCCCTAATACAAGTATCCTCTTCATAGATTAAACCCTTTTGCCTTTCTATTCCCAACCCATTCCCCATAATCCTCCTGACGGGCATTGACCAGACCACAGGCTTTCAATGTATCCTGTATTCCCTCGACTGTCCTATATCCTTCATCCACATCCCTGACGCTATTAGCCACCCCTGCATAGCCGTCCTTTGGCGGAATGATGGATGTGACCACATTAGCCCCGGCCTGAAGCCTCTTTTCCAGACCTGCTATCCCTTCCACATCCAGAGAGGCCGGTATCAGGGCATCCGGAAACAACAGCCTCAACAGGGCTATGGTGATTAGCTCCCTGTCGAATCCCTGCAGGCCTTCCCCCTTCAGGGGCGCCCCCTCCTGGGGCACATAGGTCATGACCCGGACCTGGGACGCCTTTATTTCCCTCATTTGCCGAAAAGAATGAATTCTATCCTCATTTCTGTCCCCAATGCCTGTGAGAAGTCCCTCCTCCACCAGCATTCCCAGGCTCCCTGCATAGGCTTTGGCCTCCATCCGTCTCTCATAGCTCTGATTGAGTCTCAGCCTCTCATATAAATCCCTGCTATGGGTTTCCTGGTATAGGGCATACCAATCCGCCCCGGCCCGTGCTAATAATTGTATTCCATCATCAGGAAAGACCCCGGGGGAAACCATGACCGGCAGCCCTGTAGCTTCTTTCACTTCCTTCACAATCTCCGCAAATCTCTCCGGCTTATGCACATAGTAAGGATCCTCTCCGGTGGTGAGATCTATTAAGTGAACTCCCGAATCCCGGAGCTTGACCGCAGTCGCTACAATCTCTTCCTTACTCTTCCTATATCTGGGAGGTTTGCCATTCTCCCTTCTGTAATAGCAAAAGCTGCAGTTATTCCGGCAATAGGTAGAGAAATAAACAAAGCCGTAGAGGAACACTTTATTACCGAAATACTTATCCCGGAGACTTCTGGCTGTCTCAAAGATTCTCTCATAGAAATCCCTGTCCCCACTCCCGTCTCCTGTCATGAGAAAATCAATCTCCTCATCGGATATCTCCTGTTCCCTCAGGCATTTCTCTAATATCCCATCTTCTTTTCTCAAAAGAGGTTCTGTCATCCTCTGTACCCTTTCACCCGTTAAACGGTCATTCGCAATCCGCTTCCATCCTCACTCATGAACGCCCTACACTTGCTGTCCCCTCTCAAAGGGTTAATCCCTCCTGAAACGGGTCCGCTGCACCCCCGCCTAATGCTAACGCATTTAAGGCAGAGAATTGCCTGCACTGCCTTCCATATTAGGATACAATAGCCCCCATCACCAGAAATTCATGGATTTCACAAATAATGACTCAAAGTCCGGATACTGAGATAGCTCCAGTGTCTTGATGTTTTTCACGATATCCAAAAGCTCCTCCCGACAGCCCTCATTCAATAGGAGGGCCGTCCCCCCGGTCTTGGAAGTATTTCCCACGAAACGGATCCTGTCCTCCAATTCTCCGGAGAGGATACCAATATTCACAAGACTCTTGGGCTTCAGGTGATAGCCGAAGGATCCCGCTATATAGACCTCATCTATATCCGACACATCCACCTCCTGCAGGCCCAGCATGGCCTCAATTCCGGCCCGGAGTGCGGACTTGGCCAGCTGGATCTGTCGGATATCCAGGAGGGTGAGATAAACTCCATTATCAATATGAAAAGCCGTCTTTCCCTCATATTTGCCTATCCGGTCCAGAAGCTTTTCCGGCAGGGCGGACTTTTCCGGCTTCACGAATCGGCCGCTCTTCTCGATTAGACCAATCCGCACCAGCTCCCCTACCAAGTCAAATAAACCGCTTCCGCAAATGCCCTTGGCAGGCTCATTGCCTATGGTCTTCACTTCCATTTCATAATCCGAATCTATTTCAAAGGATTCGATGGCCCCGCTGCCGGCCCGCATTCCAAAGGTAATATTCATTCCCTCAAAAGCGGGTCCCGCCGCCGTGGAGCAGGCACTCATTTTTCCATTAATGGACAGCACCATTTCCCCATTCGTGCCAATGTCAATAAAGAGAATATTCTCTGCCTGCCTGTGAATGCTGCAGGCCAGAACACCGGAACTAATATCCGCCCCCACATAGGATGAAATAATGGGCGGCAGGTAAACCCGTCCCGCCCGGGAAATCTCCAGTCCGCACTCCTTTGCCAAGAGGCTCTGTCCCCCCTCTATGACAGGGGTATAGGGATATTGTCCCAGGGAATAGGGGTCTGTCATCGTTGCCAGATGCAGCATGGTGGTATTTCCGGAATAGACCGCCTCATATATCCATTCCCGCCGGATTCCATTCCTGTCACACAATTTCCCTATCATTTGATTGATTTCATCCCTTACTGCCTCAAAGAGAGTCTGCAGCCCATCCTTATAGTGGGAGCTATAGTTAATTCTACTGACAACGTCCTGGGCGTATTTACACTGGGGATTTAGGGCGGATATGGAATCCACTTCCCTTCCGGTATTGAAATCAATTAATGCCGTCACAAGAGTGGTGGTCCCTATATCCACTGTGACTCCGTAGAGCCGCCCCCTGCTGTCCCCCTGCTCCGACTCAATAGGGATGCCGCTTAGGAAAATACTGGTAATATTGGACTTCTCGTCATATTCTTTCCGGAAACGGCTGTCTACCGCCACCCGGAAATCCCTGCCTTCCGCCAATATCTGCAGAGAACCGTCCTTTTCCGGATCCGGCCTTGTCTTAACCTCCAAATCCGACCTTATCCTTGTCTGACAGGCCATGACCAGGCCCTGCCTCAGGTCCTGATCTGTCAGCTTTTTCACGGAATCCATGATCTCCACAGCCTTCAAATCCGACACAATTACCCTGCATTTGCCGCAGGTCCCGGCCCCTCCGCAGGGGGTTTCCACTGTCAGACCCACTTGTCTGGCCGCATCCGCTATGGTGGTACCCGCCGGAACCTCAGCTGTCAAATTCTCATTAATAAATGTAACTCTAGGCATATCTACCCTCTTCTCAAGTCTCACTCAGCAGACTTCCACTTCCTCTTGCAGTTCCTTCCCTCTCCCCAAGTCCTACTCAGCAGGCATTCTGCATCCAGCTCTTCATGAGGCTCTTATCACTCTTCTGTATGCTTCTCTCATAATCCTTCCCAATATAATGCCTGGCATAGTTCTTGCAGTACTCGCAAAACTTGTGATTGGATACACACTCATTACAATTGGCTGTCTTTAGAACAGCTTTTCTGTCAATAATCAGATATATTCCCGCAAAACTCTTGACGGGTGACATCATTCCGCTGGCCAGGAGAAACATATCAATTTGACTGGCATCAAAAATATGAAAAAAGGAAGAAACCGCCTCGGCGGGGATTCCTGCCATGCCCGGCGCCAGAGAATCCGTAATATAGAGCAGTTCCCGCTCCCCGGCCCCCAGCTTGTCCAGGAGCTGCTGCCTGAGCAAATCTCTTCCCGCATCTACAAAGCAGGTCTCCCAGGAATCCGCCAGATACATCTGGCTAATGGGCAGGGAATAGATGTCTGGCATTGGGGAATGAAAGAGAAAGGCAAAGCCTCCCTTTATGCTCTTCCTGTCAATCCTTTTCAGGGCTTCACAGGGAATCCTCTGACCATCTATATTGAAATAATCCCCAAAAATGCTCTCCCTTCCAAACTCTCTAATGAGAAAGGGCATCTTCTCTCCGGAGAAAACCTTTGTCCTGACCTTGTAGGCCAGCTCCTTACTCTTATTAACCAGACCGGACTCTCTGTCGTAACCGCACATGACACCCATATACCGGTCCGCCACCTCATATAAATCCTCCACATCAATGTACATTTTTTCGGAACAATCCATGTTCAGCCCTCCTTATTCCTGCCTATCCTGTAATTCCAATAAATGAAAAAGACCAAAGGTCTTTTCGCCTTTGGTCTTAATAGCGGAGAATACGGGAGTCGCACCCGTCTGTACGGTTTTAGAGACCATATGATCACTGCGATCTATCCTCCATGCAAATATGGATAAAATCCTCACAGGCAGGAGCATCTGTCTCCTCCCCGCATGCCGCATTATATCCTTACGACCATAGCTTTATCAAGGAACAATTTAGCTGTTCCTTTATGGTACAATTATGTTTGCTATTGGTCATATTATTGGGTAGGGGAATGATCTCCCCTACCCGCCGGCCCCACCTAATCCTAATAGATGGGGCCAATTCCAGTCAAAACCTTCACTGCCACATCAAAAGCTACCATTCTACTTGTCCCAATAGGTCAGGCCAAGATCGGTCAGTACCTTTACCGCCTCATCGTAAACCTTTACGTATTCGTCGGAAGGCGTCAGCGTCTTGACATCATAGCATTCCTGGAACTTCTTACCCGTAGGGGCTGTCTTGTAGTCCTTTTCATATAAACCAATTAGCTTATCAAGGAGCAGATTGACCTCATGTGTGTCCATTCCGGCTACGGCATGGGCGGCCTCGCCCATCATCCTGGCCTCCATGGCTGTGAATAAATCAGTGGTAACACCCTTACATGAAGCCACACCCGACAGAATCTCACGTCCGGAACAGGTATCCGTAATAGCCTGAGCCGCAGTCTCAAGCAGACACATTACCGTACATGGCCCTGCCAATGTGTAATATTGATTTCCCAACATCAAGTGCGTGTGCTCCTCAATGGCACGGCAGGCATGGGCCGCAACCGCAAGAACCTCTCTTGAAGTCGTGATACCCCACCTTACATGTACCGGTCCATCGAGATGCCATGTCCCCTGCATCATAACAAAGGAGTTCAAGGTTGTCGCAACGTCAACGATTGTAGTTTCCTCAAGACCACCGGCATATCCGCCATAGATAGGCATCTGCTCTACCATGACATTTACACCTGCAAGAGCATAATGTGCACCTACACATAATGCGCTTACGTCGATCTTCAATTCGTTGAGCTGTGAAACCTCATGTGAGTCGTCAGGTCTCATTCCGCCGGGGAAATCGGCTTCAATAACACCTGCAGCGCTCAGACTAGTTTCGTTCCCCTAGAGGCCCATGCCGGTCCGGCCGGCGCGCATCATGGCCTCTCTCACCTGTAATGCCTCGGATCTCACAGCCATGAGCTCCCAGGGGGTGCCGGGCTGGGGATCGTGCCCGCATACAGTCTGTAAGACGCCATCCACTATGGTATCCACAATAGGTTCCTGTGCATAAGCCTGGTGGATGGGGAGGAACATTTCCTCCGAACAGGGGGATCCGGTGGGACCGCCCTGAATAATAGGGGCCTTCTTGGAATTGTAGGCTCTAGGCGTAATATGATGTGCCTCCGCCCCATTTCCAAAGGTAAAGTGATCGGGTGCTGCCTCAATAGCATGTAAGACTTCGTCGCGGGTATATTTTATTACTCTCCCTGTATCGATACAGTAAACGCCGCATTCTACAAGCATATCCAGACCAGCATTGAATAAGCCGTCAATCAATTCCTTGTCTTCGGGAATGATGGTCTTCTTATCCATTTTGATGTTGTACTTTTTCTTCAGAGCCTTAGCTGTCTGGGGAACTACTTCATAATCCCACTTCTTTTCGTCCATTTTGGGACCGTTTTTGGCTCGATCGTACACATCGTATACTGTCAAGTTTCTTGCAACCGCATTCATGACATTTCCATCCTTTCTATAGATTTTTTATATCAAAACAGCCTGCAGTCCTGCTGCCGCCATCTGATATCAATATTTCCCGGGCTCTATTCCGGGCGGCCCTCTCCTTACCGGCCGCTTCCCGGGCTTTATTCCAAACGGCCCTCTCCTTACCGGCCGCTTCCCAGGCTCTACTCCGAACGGCCTCTCCTTTCAGGCCGCTTCCCGGGCTTTATTCCGGGCGGCCCTCTCCTTACAGACCGCTTCCCGGACTCTATTCCGAACGGCCTCTCCTTACAGACCGCTTTCCGGACTTTATTCCAGGTAGCTTTTCCTTACCGGCCGCTTCCCGGGCTTCCTTATGCCAGGGCTTTCTTCTGGGCAATCAGCTTCTTGGCGACGGCAACCGCATCCGTGGCTGTCTCCGTATAGGCGTCTGCACCAATAGATTCGCACCAGTCCGCGGAAACCGGGGCTCCGCCATACATACAGATGAACTGATCCCTAATACCCTCCTCCTTGAGAAGACTGATTTCATCTCTCTGGGAAGGCATGGTGGTGGTCATAAGGGCCGAACCGCAAATGACATCTGCCTTGACCTCAACAGCCTTCTTGATGACGTCCTCCACAGGAACGTCACGGCCCATATCGTGCACCTCAAAGTTATTGGCACTAAACATGGTCTTTACAATGTTCTTACCTATATCGTGAATGTCGCCCTGAACGGTGTGGATGACAACAACACCCTCCTTAGCGTTATTCCTCTCCTCCTCGGAGAGACCGCTGGTGAGAATGGCGGTAGCCGCCTCAAAGGCCTCCGATGCCATGAGCAGCTCCGGCACAAAAGCCTCGCCTTCATCAAAGAGGTCACTCATGACCTGCATGCCCGATGAAAGTCCTTCACTGATGCACTCCAGGGGATCCAGTCCCGCATCCAGAGCTTCCCTGGCCGCTTCCTCCGCTATATCCGTATCCATCTCAGTAACCGCACTCTTTAATTTCTCGTAGATTTCTCTCTTTGACATGATTTTCCTCCTCTTCTAGCCTTTTATCCCAAACCGCCCGAATCAAATTCACCGGATGGTTTTGAATCTGTCTCTGGCATGTGACTGCCTGTTTCGTTTTGAATAAACAAAAATGGAGTCACTCACATTCTTAAATGTAAATGGCCCCATTGTCATTTGTCATTGCTTATTCTGTTTTGCCGTCCGACAAGTATGGATTATATTTCAGACTCAAATCTTAGTAAAGGTACAATTATTTCTTATCTTTTTGGTACAGTTATGTATTTGGTTCCGGAATATCCTGTCTGCAGGACTCCCCTGACCAAATATTCCCACTTAATTCTTCCCTTATCTCAGCCCTTCTCCCTTTCCAGGACCACCCCTTCAAAGGGCAGAAGGCAAAGGCTTCCCGGCCTGTCGTCTTGGCCGCCCTCCAATTGGGTCCTCAGAACCGGCCCGGCTTTTTCTAGAATTTCATGGGAGAAAACCCGGCTCTTATCCGAGAAATTCAATACCACCAGCAATTCCTGCTCTTCCGAGCATCGTGTAAAGGCCAGAACTCCATCCCCCTTTTCCCCTCTCTGAATCCACCGGAAAGCGGAGCTATCATAGTCCCTCTGCCACAGGGCGGGATTTGCCTCATAGAACCGGTTTAATGCAGAAATATATGCCTGAAAATCCGCGTGATCCCGGCTCTTTAATAAATCCCAGTCCAGCTCCCTCTTCTCATCCCACTCCCTGAGCTGGGCCAGCTCATTTCCCATGAAATTCAGCTTCTTACCGGGATGGGTAAACATATAGAGGTAGAGCAGCCGAATCTGCGCCATTCCCTCCTTTAAATCCCCTGCCATCTTATTAACGATAGTGCCCTTGCCATGGACCACCTCGTCGTGAGACAGGGGCAGAAGGTAATTCTCATTATAGAAGTAGTCCATAGAGAGAAGCAGCTTTCCTATATCCCTGCCCCTATCCCCGGGGTCTTCCCCCATAAAGCCCAGGGTGTCATTCATCCAGCCCAGATCCCATTTATAATCAAATCCCAGACCATTCTCTGACACGGGCTTTGTGGTGCCGTAATAGGAGGTCGAGTCCTCCGCTATCAGCATGGCATCCGGATAGGTCTCCTTCAGACCCTCATTCATTCTCTGCATAAACCTCACGGCATCCAGGTTTATTCCTCTCCCACTGTTTCCCTGCCAATAGATGAGATTCCCCACCGCATCGAAGCGCAGGCCGTCAAAGTGATACTTGTCCAGCCAAAAGGCACAGGCCGACTGCAGGAAGGAGCGGACATCCCCCCTGGAATGCATGAAATTGCAGCTGCCCCATTCGCTGTAGCCCACGGCGGGATGGGGATATTCATATAAGGAGCTTCCGTCAAAATTCCACAGGCCATAGTCATTGACTGCGAAATGCACCGTGACCACATCCAGAATCACCGCAAGTCCCTGCCTATGACAGCTGTCCACCAGGTATTGCAGGTCACAGGGCTCCCCATAGCGGGAGGTGGCGCTGAAAAAGCCGGTTTCCTGGTAACCCCAGGACTCGTCAGCCGGATACTCTGCCAAAGGCATCAGCTCCAGCCCGGTATAATGGTGTTTCTTTAGATAGGGAATCAGCTTGTCTGCCAGCTCTCTATAGGTGACCCAACCCTGTGCCGGATCCCCCTCCCCGTCCCAGGCCTCCTTCCGGATCCAGGAACCCGCATGAACTTCATAGATATTGAGTGCCCTATCCCTTGATTCCCTGCGGCTCTTTATCCACTCTTCGTCCTGAAAAGCAAAGGACAGGTCATAGGTCACAGAGGCAGTTCCGGGCCTCCTCTCGCTATAGAAGCCATAGGGATCACAGTGATCCAGACTATGGTATTCATCCCGGTAAATCCTGTACTTATAGAGCTGGCCCTGTTTGGCTTCCTCCACGAAGACTTCATAGAACTGCCCGTCGTAGATCTTGTTCATGGCAATCTCCCCCCAGTCGGAGAACTCACCGATGAGGGCCACCCTATATGCCGCAGGGGCATATACCCGAAAAATAAAGCCCCCATCCATAGGATGGGCGCCAAGATAGTCATATGCCGTAAACAAATTCCCCGAATAAAAACTCTGAAAATCCATTTCTCTTTCCTTTTCTCAACCTATTTCCCGGACAAAACACAGGCAGAACCGCCGCCCCTGCGACAGGGCAGAACTGCCACCCCCTGCGGCAGGACGAGATGCCCCCCTGTCCGCCGCCCGGCCCATGCTGTCTCCGGCATTAGTTGTCACATTTGAAGCCATTATAACAGCAAAAGAATAAGGGGTAAATATAGGGTGGAGATATGCAACAAATTTCATTTATAAAATATTTAAGAAATTAGTTGATGTTTCCCTTCAGCTGTGTTATTATTCCCATAGGTAATGAAATTGATTTCTGATTAGCAGTCAATTTGAAATTAATTTCGAAATTGAACGGTATGTATGAAGTTAGGAGGTAGTTAAAGTAATTATGAAGGCTGTCAGAATGTATGCGCCCTTGGACCTAAGGGTAGAGGAAGTCGAGAAACCCGTTAATGCCGCAGATGAATGTCTCATCAAAATCATGGCTGTTGGTGTATGCGGATCAGATATACCCCGCTGCACCAAGTATGGCGCCCATGTATCGCCAATTATTCCCGGTCATGAATTTGGTGGCATTGTAGAAGAGGTTGGTGCGAATGTTACAAAGTTCAAGGTAGGCGATCATGTGACATGTCCTCCCCTGATTCCCTGCATGAAGTGCAAGTACTGCCAGATGGGAGAATATTCCCTTTGCGAAGACTATGATTATTATGGATCCCGTCGTGACGGAGCCTTTGCCCAGTATCTGGCCGTTAAGGAAGGCAATCTTTTGAAAATTGATCCCAAGGTATCCTTTGAGGATGCAGCCACAACCGATCCATGTGCCAATGCCCTGCATGGTATGGCCAGGGCCGAATTCAAGCCCGGTGACAGCGTAGCAGTCTACGGAGCCGGCCCCATCGGTCTTTTCGCAATACAGTATGCCAAGATCAAGGGTGCATCAAAGATTTTTGCAGTGGACGTATGGGATGAGAAATTAGAAATGGCACGTAAGAACGGTGCAGATTTCGCCATCAATTCCAAAAACGAGAATCCTATTGATGTGATTAAAGCAAATACAGGCGGAGAAGGCGCTGATGCTGTCATTGATTTTTCCGGTGCCCCTATTTGTCAGAAACAGGCAATTATGTCTGCCGCAAAGCTTGGCAGAGTTGTTTTCCTTGGAATTTCCCATCAGGGCCTGGAATTAACTGAGAAGGAAGTTGACATGATTATGAGA
>JAILCB010000194.1 GCA_024680595.1 Lachnospiraceae bacterium
GAAATGAAACAGCTGGAATATGTGACAGACCGAAAGCTGGTAGACGTCTCAAAACTGCCGGGCACGGGCGAGCTTGCAAAACTCTATCGGAAAGATCCCGCACTTCCACAGGAGCGGATCGATCAGATCTGCGAAGCGTATAAAAAAAAGGTTGAGGCCTTTACGCGGTGGCAGGAACAGTAGGGGAAGCCACAAAACAATCTCCCTCTCTCTTTACAGCAGGAGAGAGGGAGCTTATAATGCTTACAAATGAGATGAAGAATCTCAAATAAAGAAACCGTAAGCATAGAATTGCCGAGAAACGGCAGAAAGGACATGAAAATGAATGAAATTAACCTGAAAAGTGGGGGGGGTACAGAAAAGTACCTGAGGCCTGAACTCGAGATTATTGAACTGAGCGGAGAGAATGTGATTGTGACCAGCGGAAGTTCAAGTGATGGTCCAAGTGTCCCATTCTGGGGTGGCGAAGGTGGCTAAACTCCTTGGATAGAAGGATTCTTTCTTTCCCGCTCAGTCAGATAGGGTAATCTCTGGCGCTTTTCTGCGTCGGGTTTGCCATAGATGATTATGCGGGAAAGGAGGATAAACTCATGAAGAAATATGAGAAACCCAATATGGAGGTCATCGACATCCAGGATGAGGTTATAGTGTCCAGTTGCAGTTTGGTGAGCGTAGGCGGCAATGGTGGATTTAACCCTTGCGTTGGGGACGGCACTGGCGATAAACCAAGGTGAAACAAAAACACATATGCGGCATGCGCCAATCCCGTATGCCGCATATGCCCTTTTGAGGTTTTCTGATGATCGAGATACGTAAGCCCGACGCGACACTGGCGAAGATTCTTCCTTCCATCAGCCACGGCCCGGGATCAAATACATCCCTTCCCGGTACGCTTTGCCCTTTGAACACAGCGGAAAGCAATATGTTTTCCAGAATCTGACCAAGCAGTGCATCGAGGGTGTTCTGCCCGAGTCAGCTATGGCAGGAGAGGGCTGTGACGACCTGATCAAGTCCCAGTTTCTTGTACCCGAGGATAAGGACGAGTGCGCCTATTATAACCAGATCTCTGCACTCATGCGTGCCTACAGCCGGAAGAAGGGCCTCCGGGGATATACCATCCTGCCCACCTTCGGATGCAATGCACGATGCATCTACAGCTATGAGGAAGGCATGAAGCAGGTCACCATGACTCCGGAAATCGTAGAGCAGGTGATCCGCTATATCATTGACACCCACGAGGGCGACAAGGTACAGCTTGCATGGTTCGGCGGAGAACCCCTGTTGGGTGAAAAGACCATTGACCGAATCTGCGAGGGAATGAGGGATGCAGGGCTCGATTACAAATCCAGCATGATTTCTAACGGCAGCCTGATCACCCCGGAGACTGTGGCGAAGATGGCGGGGGACTGGAAGCTCGGCCATATCCAGATTTCCATGGATGGAGCTGAGCAGGATTATATCCACCGGAAACACTATTACGCTGACCATGACTATTACCACAGGGTGATAGGGGCGTTGAGCGAAATGAGCGCAGCGGGGATCAGCGTGACCATCCGCTGCAATGTGGACAAGGAAAACTGGGACAGGATCCCACAGTTTCTATGCGATCTTCGGGAGAATGTGCGGAATAAGGACAAGGTGGGCGTCTACCTAGCACCGCTGAATGCCGTGCGGATGGGTGATGGTGACGTCGCCATATGGACGAAAATCCGGGACGCCTGGCGAATGATCGAAGAAGCAGGAGTTAAATGCGCGCCTTTCATGGGGCTTGGCCTGGGATTCCGTACCAACCACTGCATGGCGGACGGCGGCAGCGTGGTCATAACACCGGACGGCAGCTTGTACCCCTGCGAACACTGTCCGGAAGAGAGCCGCTTCGGGGATATCTGGCATGGGGTGACGAATGAGGCAGCACGGAAGGAATTCTGCCGCGTGGACCGGACAAGGGAAAAGTGCAAAACCTGTCCCTTCCTGCCCGATTGCACCTGCTTTGCCACTTGCCCTGTACAGGACACCCATTGCCGCCAGGTGCATGAACTGATGGTTATCGATGCACTGAAGCGCATGGTGGAGAAGAAGGAAAGCGAGAGCCCGGAGGGGGAGAATCCAATCTGTTGAACTCTGTCGACAGTTGGGAGAATATGGAGCTCGAAAGAAAACTCCTTACGGCGGGAGGTGATCAAACGGATTGGAAAACAGCTTAATCAGCGTTATTGTTCCGGTCTATAACGTCGAACCGTATCTGCGCCGGTGCCTGGACAGCATCATCAGCCAGACCTATCGAAACATCGAAATCATTCTCATTGACGACGGCTCCACCGACGGCTGCCCGCAGATCTGTGATGAGTACCGGGAGAGAGATGCGCGTATCGCTGTCTTCCATACGGGAAACCATGGACTCAGCGCCGCCCGCAATTTGGGCATCGACCATGCCCGCGGCGAATGGATTATGTTTGTCGATTCTGACGACTGGACAGAACCGGACTACTGCCGTCTTCCCTATGAGGCGGCAGTAGAACACGATGCGGATCTGGTGATATTCTCCATAATACTTGAGGGAAGCACCGAAGAATCCCAAAAACAAGATAATAACATCAGCGGCGTTTTAAGTGCACGGGAAGCCGTGGTGAATGGCCGACCTGCCGCATGGAATAAGTTTTATCACCGTTCACTGTTCAATGTGGTTCGTTATCCGGAGGGGCGACTGTTCGAGGATATAGCGACAACGCACAGGATCATTTATCAAGCAAAAAAAATTATATTTCTGAATGAGCGTCTGTATCATTACCGGATTCGCAAAGACAGTCTCAGCCATAAAAAGGACAAAAGGTTTTACAGGGAACTTTACCGAGCATATTTGCAGCGCTATGAAGATCTGCTTTCCTACGGATTCCCGAGAGAAAAAATGGAGCAAAAGATGCTTTCTGAGTCCCTGCATTTTCTCTTACGGATGGAACCCGGTGATGATCCGTTGCTTGCCCGTGCCGATGCCATCGTATCTGCTTACACGGGAGAGACAGATTGTCTGGGGTCCCTTGAACAGGATACTTTAAAGGTATGGCGGATGGATAAGCAGCTCTTTCACTTCTACTATCGGATAAGAGGTTGGAAGATAGACGACGCTCACGAGGAAGAGATTGCCCATTTAAATCCATAGGGAGTTTTGTATCGTTACCTAGTGAGGAAGGGAAAGCATGAAACTGAAAGAAAGATTTCATCACCCAGGATATTGAAGGAACACAGTTCCTGGTATCGATGGGCGCCGGGGAGTTCAGCGGTATTATCCGCAGCAATGAGACCGCGGCTTTTATTGTGGACTGCCTGAAAGAAGAGACCACCCTGGACGCCATCGTGGACAGAATGTGCGCTAAGTATGACGCGCCCAGAGAGACCATCGCCGCCGACGTGGCGGAAATCATCAATACCCTTCGGGGAATCCACGCGCTGGAGGAATAAAAAGATCTTTTCAGATTCCTCCCTATCAGCTATAATGTCAGGCAGGGCTCTGAG
>JAILCB010000244.1 GCA_024680595.1 Lachnospiraceae bacterium
ACCCATAATTTTTGTGTACCTCATGTATTTATTACATAGATTATATATTATTTCTATGTATATGTCAAAAAGAAAACGGCTTCATCCCACAGGCGAGCCTGTGGGTTTTCGCCTACGTTAAGCTAAAATTTACTTTATAACAGGCAAATCAAGAGTGCTTCCCATCCTTGCCAGTTCAAGCTCCGTTTTCCTATCCTTGCTGCTTCAGGCTTTGAATTCCGTCCTTGCTGCTTCAGGCTCTGTTTTCCGTCCTTGTTGATTCAGTCTTTGCTTTCCATCATTACTAGCCCAAGCTTTGTTTTCCGTCCCTGCTGCTTCAGAATCTGCTTTCTGTCCTTTCTGTCTTAAATCCTGCTTTCAGTCTCTGTCAGCCCAGACTTAATCCCGCTTCTTGCTGCTTCAAGTCCTGCTTTCAGTCCTTACCTTCTGAGTTCAGTGCCTCATGGGCCGCCTCAACCACCGCCTCCGCATTCGGCACAGAAATAACCTCCGTCTCCTCCCCTTTCCTAAGGTAAAGGAGATACTCGATATTCCCCTCCGGTCCCCTCACCGGCGAATAATCCAGGCCACAAACCCTGAAACCTATAGAAGAAGCGCATTCCAATGTGCGCAGAATAACCTCTAGATGCACCTTGGGATCCCGAACAACCCCCTTCTTACCGACCTTTTCCCGTCCGGCCTCGAATTGGGGCTTAATTAGGCAGACCATTTCTGCCGAGGGAGACAATATCTCATAGGCGGGCGGAAGGATTTTGTCAAGGGAAATAAAGGACACGTCAGCCGACGCGAAAGAAGGAGTATCCTCAAGATCCTGAGGCTTTAGATAGCGGAAATTCGTTTTCTCCATACTGACAACTCTGGGATCATTTCTCAATTTCCAGGAAAGTTGTCCGTATCCCACGTCGATGGAATAAACCTTTGCCGCCCCGGATTGAAGCATACAATCCGTAAAACCTCCTGTCGAGGCCCCTATATCCATACAGATTCTGTCCTGTAATTCCAAAGGAAAAACCTGAAGGGCTTTTTCCAGCTTCAGGCCGCCCCTGCTCACATAGGCCAGCTTCTTACCCCGGTATTCTACGGAAACATCCTCGGCAAAGGAGGACCCAGGCTTATCTTCCTTTTGCCCATTTACATAGACTTCCCCAGCCATTATGCATCTCTTAGCTTCTTCCCTGGAGCTGGAAATACCCCTCTCCAGAAGCAATACATCCAATCTCTTCTTCATTAACCCTGCCGCTCCGGCTCTTTTCCCTGCAATAACTTAAGAATCCGCTCTGTCACTGTATCTTCATCGATATTAATTACAACTGCCAAAAGCAGGCTGCCCAATCTCTTCTTCATTAACCCTGCCGCTCCGGCTCTTTCCCCTGCAATTCCTTGAGAATCCGCTCTGTCACTGTATCCTCGTCAATACCAATTTCCCTCTTCAGAATGTCCACATTCCCGTGCTCCACATAGGCATCGGGAATCCCAATATTTAGAATCGGAACATCCAGCCCATTCTCTCCGGCAAAGGCCCTGACTCTTTCCCCAAAGCCTCCTGAGAGCACATTCTCCTCCATAGTCACAATTAAACTGCCCTTTTCAGCAGCCTTTCGCACCATATCACCATCAATAGGCTTTACAAAACGGGCATTCACAAGGGAACAGGAATATCCCTTCTCCTTTAGATTCATTCGGACAGCCTCCCCGGTCTTCACCATGGAACCCACCGCCAGAATCTGCACCCCTCCCTCTTCGTATATCTTCTCACTCTTTCCCAGAACTATTGGACTCC
The DNA here is from genome assembly GCA_024680595.1 of Lachnospiraceae bacterium. Lineage (GTDB taxonomy): Bacteria > Bacillota > Clostridia > Lachnospirales > Lachnospiraceae > NK4A144. Next base: position 1,781 of record JAILCB010000244.1, read on the forward strand.
GGAATTTAGAAAGCCCGTCATAGGCCTGGCCCCTGGGATAACGGATGGCTATAGGCCCCTGGAAATCTATGGCGAACTTTATCATGTCAGAGAGCTCCCACTTATTCTTGGGGGCCAGAACGTGCATATTAGGAATGGAGGACAGATAGGACAAGTCAAAAATTCCCTGATGGGTCTCCCCATCGGCCCCCACAAGTCCGGCCCTGTCGATGCAGAAGACCACATGTAAATTCTGAATGCAGACATCGTGGACCATCTGATCATAGGCTCTCTGCAGAAAGGAGGAATAAACCGCCACTACCGGAATCATGCCTCCCGCCGAAAGCCCGGCCGCAAAGGTCACCGCATGTCCCTCGGCAATTCCCACATCAAAGAAACGGTCCGGATAGAGATTCCTAAAGCGGTTTAAGCCCGTGCCGTCCGGCATAGCGGCAGTTATGGCCAGAACCCTATCATTTCTCGCCGCCTGCTTAATCATTACCGTAGAGAATATATCCGTATAGGAAGCCTTACTCTTCCCCTTTAGAGGCAGGCCAGTCTCTATATCAAAGGGCTCTGTACCGTGAAAACGGGCGGGATGCCTTTCCGCAGGCGCATAACCCATTCCCTTTTTGGTACAGACATGGAGTAATACGGTATGATTAATCTTCTTAGCCGCCTTAAGGAGCCTGACAATCTCCCGGATATCATGTCCGTAAACCGGTCCCAGATAGGTAATGCCCATGTCTTCAAAAAACATGCCCGGCACGAATAACTGCTTTAAGGAGCTTTTGTAACGCTTTAATTTATTGACGACCTGCTCTCCCTTGGGCATACGCATTAATTTCTTCTGCAGGGCCACTTTGAAGTCCTGATAACCCTCGGCTGTCCGGATACTCTCCAGATAGCGGGAAATACCACCCACATTCTCCGAAATGGACCTGTCGTTATCGTTTAGAACAATAATGAAATTGGTCTCCAGTTTGGACGCATTATTCAAGGCCTCATAAGCCATACCCCCGGTCAGGGCCCCGTCCCCAATTACAGAAACCACCGTATGATGCTGATGCAGTCGCTCTCTAGCCATGACCAGACCCAGGCCTGCTGAAATGGATGTGGAGCTATGGCCTGTATCAAAGGCATCGCAGTCGCTTTCCTTTCTCTTGGGAAAACCGGAAATACCCCCGAATTTTCTCAGGTTCTCAAAAGCATCCTTGCGCCCGGTCAGAATTTTGTGGGTATAGGATTGATGTCCCACATCAAAAATAATCTTGTCCTCAGGGAGATTTAGTGCCAGATGCAGGGCCATGGTAAGCTCCACCACGCCCAGGTTGGAACCCAAATGGCCTCCGCTGACACTAATCTTTCTAATAAGAAAAGTACGGATTTCCTGAGCCAAAAGTGCATACTCATCCGGATTAATTTTCTTTATATCGTTTTCTTTTTGAATCCTGTCCAGAATCAAAGAATCGCCTCCCAACACGGCCCGCCCGAGAAAAGCACCGCAACGGCCATCATCAAAAGATTCCCATCCCTACACGGCCCGCCCGAGAAAAAGCACCGCAACGGACATCATCATCAAAAGATTCCCATCCCTACACGGCCCGCCCCCTATCACTGCCTTGACAAGAGGGCTAGGCTCGTCTGAACCGCCCATGACGGTGGGGTTCCCACATTACTGCTTCACCAAGAGAGCTAGGTTCGTCTGAACCGCCAATGAAAGCATTTTCCCAACATGACTCCCTCGCCAAGAGAGCTAGACTCTTCTGAACCTCCCATAGCAGCGAGTTCCCCACAGACCCCTTTCACTTCTTTCGATTCAGCAGATAAAGCACCAGTTCTGACAGAAAAGGACTTTCCGCAGATAAACCCTTTAGAAGCTCCAGCGTCCGTTCGGAATAGGCCTGAGACTCCTCCTTGGCCCTGGCCAATCCGAAAACCGAAACAACATTAAATTTCTCATTCTCCGCATCACTTCCGATGGGCTTACCTAGAATATCCTCATCCCCTTCCACATCCAGAATATCGTCTTGGATCTGGAAGGCAACACCAAGATTTCTGGCCACCTCCTGAATTTTTCGGATTTCCTCCCCGGATGCCCCCGCAAGAGCAGCTCCCACCATCATGCTCGCTTCCAAAAGGGCCGAGGTCTTATTATGATAGATAAAGAGAATTCTATCCTCATCCGATATGCCAGAATGGATTTGGTTCAAATCCTTCTTTTCATCCAGTTCTTCCTGCTCCACATCCGGGCTCTCCCCTGAACGTGTCACAGCCTCCGTCATGGTCATCCCTTTTTCTTCTAACTTCATTTCATCAGAAAAACCGGCCTTAGTCGATAGTCCGTCGGCATCCATATCCGCGGACTGTCCGCCCACCATTCCCATAATTCCTGCACGATTGCCCAGAATCTGCAGGGCCAGGGCCACTCTTCTGTATTTTGCCAGATCAGACAAGCCGGTCTCCGGCACAGTATCAGTCTCATTACAGGAACCAGAACCAGCCCCCGTTTTCCCCAATACCTCTTTCTCTTTCTCAGAACAGCTAGGTTCCCCGCTAATCTCTTTCTCAGAACAGCTAGATCCCCCGCTAATCTCTCTCTTTACCGGATCGGGATCCGGACTAAAAGCCTTCATAGCCGTTTCAAATGCCAGATTCAATAGCCCGTCACCCGCTAATGTAGCGATACCGGCGCCATATACAGCATGGGTAGTCTTTTTTCCTCTCCGATAGAGATCATTATCCATAGCAGGCAAATCATCGTGAACCAGGGAATAATTATGAATGAATTCAATCGCCGCCATAAAAGGTTCTATGGTGTCTGTATCACATCCGCCATACATGCGGTAGGCTTCCTGCATCATAATTGGGCGCAGCCTCTTTCCCCCTGCCGTCACCGAATATTCCATTGCATCCGCCACATGGGAGGCAAGTCCGGTATCCCGGGGGATATACTTGTCGACCACCTTCTCCGCATATTCTGTCCTTTTATCCAGTTCTTTCCTAAAGTCCATATTATTCTCCTGTTAAAGGCCGAACTCTGCGGCCCCGTATTCCTGCCAAAAACTACCACATTTCTATAACAAATGCCCTCTTACCCGCTGATAGCCCTATCCTCAGACAAATTCCCTACCTGACCCAAGCTAATATGAACGCCCTCTTACCCGCTGATAGCCCTATCCTCAGGTGAAATCCTGTCTGCTTCCGTTGGCGTTGATGAGCTCCACCTTTTTCTCCACGGCCTCAATCTTCGAATTAACTTCCTTTAGAATCTTCACGCCCTTTTCGTAAACTGCAAAAGCCTCCTCCAAAGACAGATTCTCCTCAGACAGCTTCACAATAGATTCGTCCAGAATTGCAAAACCTTCCTCAATTGTCAATTCCTTCTTTTCTGCATCATTCACATTTTGGGTGCTATCCATAATTACCCCCATAATTCCTGTAAATCCTTATGCAACAGCTAATACAAAACACCACCTGCCTATACAGGGGTTCAGAAAAGGCAAGCCTTATGAGGATCCGTCTTCTTTCAAACTCATGAGAAGCCATTTCCAGTGCTCATTCCCGCCAGTCTCTTATTAGGCGCTTCATTCCATTCTCACACGAAACCTCTTACAGGGTACATTCCCGCAACTCTTATGATGGTCCGCCACCCTTCCCGTCACTCTCATGAGCCGGTACCTCCGGAACCGTTTTCGGAGCCGCTTCCTGTCCCGTGACTTTAGCCCGAATCAGGCCGTCCCTCACAAAGACCTTAATATTCTCACCGGTCTTCACATCCGAAATCCCCTTCAGCGGTCTTCCGTCCTCCGTCTCCGTAAAAGTATAGCCCCGGCTCAGAGTCTGATAAGGAGAAAGCCCGGATAGGCGCTCCGAGTACAAAAGAAAGCGCTGTCTGGTCTTCATTATCCTCTGCTCCATACCGCCCGAAAGCCCATCCTCCAGGCCTGATATCCGTATCTGGGCATCCTGAATCCTCCGCTCAATCCCCTTCTGCAGCCGCTCCTCCAAAAGCTTTATCTTCACCCGCTGCAAATCCAGCTGCTTATTAGGCGAAAGTCCGGAAAGCCTCTCTCCATATAGGGCCGCCTTCTCCCTCATTAGGCGGATCCGTCTTCCCATAGCCTCCAAAAGAGCATACCAGTAATCCTCCAGCTTCTCTTCAAAGAGACTGTAATCAAAAACCGCCATCTCAGCGGCCGCAGAGGGGGTCGGCGCCCTTAAGTCCGCCACCCAGTCCGCAATGGTCGTATCCGTTTCGTGACCGGTTCCGGAAATTATAGGAATAGGACAATTAAATATGGCCTCCGCCACAATTTCCTCATTAAAGGCCCATAAATCCTCAATGGATCCCCCGCCCCGTCCAATAATAATCACATCCGGACCTTCCCTTGTAAGGGTACGGATACCGTCCACAATGGACTGGGCCGCCCCGTCTCCCTGAACCTTAGCCGGATAGAGGAGGATCTTGAGATAGGGATTTCTGCGCAGGGATACATGAATAATATCCCTGACCGCCGCCCCGGTAGGAGCCGTCACCACACCCAAAACCCGAATATACTTAGGGATAGGGCGCTTGTACATGGGGTCAAACATCCCCATATCTTCCAGCTTCCGCCTCAGCTTTTCATATTTTTCAAAGAGAAGGCCTGCGCCCTCCCGGGTGATTTCTCTGGCATAGATCTGATACCTGCCGTCACGCTCGTACACGCCGATTCTGCCTGTGACGACAACTGACTGCCCCTCCTCTAAACGAAAGGAAAGAGAATAGGCATTTGATGCGAACATTACCCCGGATATCTGAGATCTGGGATCCTTTACTGTGAAATAAATATGGCCCGAAGAATGGTACTTAACATTGGACAGTTCGCCCTTTATCTGAATCTCATAGAGCAGCAGATCGTCCTCGAAAAGCCCCCGGATATACGCGTTCACCTGACTGACCGTGTAAATCTTCTGCATGATATTCAGCAGCCGTCCTTTCCAGAAAGCGGAACGGCAGATTCATCGGTCCATCTGCCGTGCATATTCATCATTCCACGACTACAAACTTCGCTAGCACACCATTAACGAAAGCACGGGCATCCTCCGGCCCATACTTCTTTGCCAGCTCCACCGCCTCATTAATGGCAACACTGGTGGGAATCTCCTCATCATAAAGGATTTCATAAGCCCCCAGCCTAATAAGGGAAAGCTCCACCCGTCCCATTCGATCTACCGTCCAGCCCTCCGCCTTCTCATTAATAGTCGAATCAATAGTCGGGAATAAATCCAGAATCTTCAGAAACTTCTCCCGAATATAATTATAGGATTTCTCATCGGCAGGAGGGTCTAATAAAGAAAAATACTCTCCCACCATTCTGGGCATTTCCTGGCTAGTATGGAAATCCGCCATGAAAATCAAAGTAAATATATGCTCTCGAAGCTCTCTTCTCGTCATGAGGCTGTACTGGCCTCCATTTCCACCCTGGCTACATTCACATTGACATCGGCAACAATTAGCCCCGTCATAGTTTCAATGGAATTCTTGACCTTTTCCTGCACTGCCTTGCAGACATCGGGAATACTGAAACCGTATTGTACGGTGATAGACAGATCCACTCTCACAACACCGTCTGCCACCTCAACCCGGGCGCCCTTATCGGCCTTCTTCACTCCCACATAACTCATAATGGTCTTTCCGATTCCCCCGGTCATACGGCCGATTCCCTCAACCTCCTGAGCCGCCAGTGACGCAATTACAGCCACCACATCATCCGCGATTTTTATCTCACCCTTGACTCCGGCCGCAATCTCTCTCAGATTTTCCTTTCCCTCACCGGTCATATCAATCTCCTTCATTCAAGATAATAAGAAATCCTCAAACTCATTTCATGAATCGCAGATTCAAGATAATCCGAAACCCCAAACTCATTTCATGAATCGCATATTCAAGATAATCCGAAACCCGAATCTCATTTCATAAATCGTATAATCAAGATAATCTGAAACCCCAAACTCATTTCAAGAATCGTATAATCATATCATAATTAGACCGAAAAAGAAAGTGTATATTCTCGGTCGTCTTTAATATACTTGACGGAACGGGAGTCCGGAAGCAGATCAAAAATCCCATTATTCTCGAAAAGCTCCTGCTTCATGGTATTATAAACCGTCTCATCCGAACAGCGGATTGAAAACACATGACTACCCAATTTCCGCTCGTATTCAAAAATCGCCCTCAGCCTTTCCAAATCGGGACTGGTGAAATAACGGCTCTCCTTCACATAGAAATACTCATCCAGTGAAGTACAGGGGGGCAGGGGGGCAGGACTGTCTATCTGGTGGGTCCGCAGCAAAATCTCATCATTACAGCCGAAATAATTATAATTCGTATGCTTCATGATGGCGCTGTCCGAGTTCCTGTAGGAAGCGTCCCCCCAGGTGGTGTCCATATAGCAATAGGTTCCGTCCATCCGTACCAGATTCCAGGAATGGCTCTCCCCGTCGGCCCTGCCATAGACAATGGTACAGAAAATCCCCATCCGGTCCAAAAGATATTTAGCCGCCATACTATAGCCCTGGCAGACACTCTCCCCATTCAGAAAAACAGAGGTAATATTCTGATTCTCCGGAGCACTCAGATTATACTCCGTGTTATCAATAATCCATTCAAAAATATACTTGACTTTTTCGTACTCGTTACCGTCCTCAGGAACCCCCTTCAAAACCTCATTGGCCCTGGCCCGGATAGCCTGTTCCTTGGCAATCCGATCCTCCGCACTGCATGTGTAACGGCCGGAAATCTCCAGCTGGACCGGCACCCCGTCCCGGGTGGTCTGGGTAATCCGATAGCCCTCCACAAAGAAAAGCTCCGGATGATCCATCATGACATAATTAAAAATACGGTCCACCCGATCCGCATCCAATGTGGACAGGAGCACATTCTCCCGCATCTGGTAAAAGCAATTGTAAAGCTCCATATAGAGCTGTTTATCGGGCGTACTTATGATGGAGAAGCAGTAATTCCGCTCGTCCTCCATGTCCTTTTCCGAAGCATCGTCATCATCCTGCTCCACCGGATCTATGGCGCCGGCCTCCGGTACCGTGAATTCCTCAGTAACCGCAGATTCTGTTTCCTCAATAATTACAGGTTCCTCCCCGTGATAGGGGGAGGAATGATCCTCTCCGCTTTCACTGGCAAAACCTGTAATTTCCGGTTTCTCCAGCCCCTCCCCGGGAGTGCCAAAAATCTTTTTGACCGCACTGTCCACAGCCTCTCCGACCATTTCGGAGATACCGCAGCCCGTTAGAGAGATTAGGCAAAGGAGAATTACCGCAAGAACGGTTGAAATTTTTCGAATCCCTTTAGTTATCACTAAACTCATCCAGTTCAAGACCTTCATTCCGGTCCAGAGTCATACCTATACTCCAGGCATTTACAAAGAGAAGCAGAGGCCGTCCTTTCAAATCCCGCACCTTTTTCATATCCGAGGTGCCTCTAATCTTGTCCATATCCGTATCTCTGTCCCGAATCCAGCGGATATGCTCATAGGGCAGCTGCTCCAGAAGAATCTCCACGCTGTACTCATTCTTCAGCCTGTACTGCAGCACTTCAAACTGCAGCACGCCCACGACGCCCACAATAATTTCCTCCATCCCATAATTATCCTCCTGGAAAATCTGGATGGCTCCCTCCTGGGCAATCTGGGTGATTCCCTTCACGAACTGCTTACGCTTCATGGTATCCACCTGCCTCACCCTGGCAAAATGCTCTGGGGCAAAGGAGGGAATTCCCGCAAAACGGAACTTCTGTCCCGGCATACAGATGGTATCTCCTATGGCATAGATTCCGGGATCAAATACCCCTATAATATCTCCGGCATAGGCCTCGTCCACCACATGCCTGTCGTCAGCCATCATCTGCTGGGGCTGCATGAGGCGTACATTCTTATTGCCCTGAACATGGAAAACGTCCATGCCCGCCGAAAAGCGGCCGGAGCAAATCCTCATAAAAGCAATCCTGTCCCTGTGGGCCTTATTCATATTAGCCTGAATCTTGAATACAAAGGCAGAGAAGCCGTCTTTAATGGGATCGATAATCCTCTCGTCCGACTCCCTGGGCAGGGGGGACGATGTCATTTGCAGGAAGTAGTTGAGGAAAATCTCCACGCCGAAATTGGTCAGGGCCGATCCGAAGAATACGGGAGAAAGCTTTCCATGATCCACCGCATCCTGGTCGAAGGGCTCGCTGGCCCCGTCCAAAAGCTCGATTTCAGAAACCAGGGTCTCTCTGGCGTCCTCTCCCAAAGCCTTTAAGGAAGCCTCCTCATCGGATAGGGAAATCCGAATCTCCTGCCCCTCCTTAGTCCCCTTCAGAGTCCCGGTAAAGGAAACGATTTCCCCGGTATTCCTGTCATAGACCCCCTGAAACTCATGTCCTGAGCCAATGGGCCAGTTAATGGGACAGGTGGCGATTCCCAGTTCCTTCTCAATCTCATCCACCAGCTCAAAGGTATCCCTGGCATCCCGATCCATCTTGTTAATAAATGTGAAAATCGGAATCCCTCTTCTGCCGCAGACTTTGAAAAGCTTCCTGGTCTGGGGCTCCACTCCCTTGGCCCCGTCGATAACCATAACTGCGGAATCCGCCGCCATCAGGGTCCGGTAGGTATCCTCGGAGAAGTCCTGGTGACCCGGAGTATCCAGAATATTAATGCAGCAATCCGCATATTCAAACTGAAGGACCGAGGAAGTCACAGAGATTCCACGCTCCTTTTCAATATCCATCCAGTCTGAAACGGCATGTCTGGCCGTAGCCTTTCCCTTAACGGAACCCGCCAGATTAATCTGTCCCCCATAGAGGAGAAACTTCTCCGTCAATGTGGTCTTTCCCGCATCCGGATGGGAAATAATGGCAAATGTACGGCGTTTTCGAATTTCTTTCTCTAATTCAGGCAAGTTTTCGCTCCTGTCTTATCTATGCTAATTCTATATAACAACTCAAAACCACAGAACTGCGGATTAAAGGAACCCGCAATCCCTCCCAACTCAGAATTCCTTCCCCTTTCTCCGTAACTCGGACGTAACAGGAAAATCATTTTACGGAGATTCTGGCAATTCCCTCACTTTTCTCCGTAATCCGGAAATAACAGGAAAAGCATTTTACGGAGATTTTGGCGATTTCCTCACTTTTCTCCGTAATCCGGAAAGCCGGCACTCATTCATCAAGTACCGCTGTCCCCGCCGTGCTTCCGCTCTCCACTCCCAGCCACTTCAGCACCGTCGCACACATATCCGCATAAGTCTCCCGAATGTGGATATTATGGGGCTCAATCTGAGGGCCGTAGAGGAGAAGGGGCACATATTCCCGGGTGTGGTCAGTACTCTTATTAAAGCCCGGGTCACAGCCGTGATCCGCTGTAATAATCAGAATATCGCCGTCCTTCAGCTTTCCCAGCATCTCCGGCAAAAAACCATCGAAATAGGCCAAAGCCTTGGCATATCCGTCGATATCCCTCCTATGACCGTATAGCATATCATAATCTACCAGATTCGTAAAACATAATCCTTGAAAATCCCTATCCATCCATTGAAGAGTCTTCTCAATACCCTCTTCATTTCCTGAGGTATAGACAAATTCCGTCATGCCCCGGCCCGCGAAAATATCATGAATCTTTCCCACAGCCAGAACCTCCTGCCCTGCTGCCTTAATGAGATCCAGCATAGTATCGGAGGTAGGCTCAATGGAAAAGTCATGCCGCCTGGGTGTCCTGGTATAATGCCCGTTCTCCCCTATAAAAGGTCTGGCAATGACCCTTCCTACGCCATGGGGCGGCTGTAGAATCTTTCTGGCTGCCCTACAGTATTCATACAGGGTCTCGGGCGGCACCAGGTCTTCATGGGCCGCAATCTGAAAGACACTGTCCGCAGAAGTATAGACAATTAAGTTCCCGGTCCTTAGGTGTTCGTCCCCATAGTCCGCAATAACTGCCGTGCCTGAATAGGGCTTATTGCAGAGAACTCCCCTGCCCGTAGCACGGCGAAAAGGCTCCAGCACCTCCTCGGGAAAGCCCTCCGGATAGGTGGGCAGGGGATTGGGTGTGATAATTCCCCCAATCTCCCAATGGCCTATTGTGGTATCCTTGCCCCTAGAGGCCTCCACGCATTTGCCATAGATGGCCCTGGGACTTTCCGTCCTCTCCCCGCAGTCCACTCCGTCAATATTAAATAATCCCAGTTCCCTTAGATTGGGGAGCTGAAAATAGGTGCTCTTCGAGCAGCTTTTTATGGTATTTGCCCCTTTATCGCCGAAATCACCTGCATCGGGAAGTTCCCCGACGCCAAAGCTATCCAGCACTATGACAAAGGCTCTTCTCTTCTCCATCTCGTCCTCCTCAGCGTAAAGGAAAAGTCCCTTCGGCTGCTTTCCCCAAAGCTCCGCCAAATTTATCCATAAATGGGGACTTCTCACGCATTCGCGAAATCCCGTGCCCGATTTGGTGCTCCCCATTCATTCAGGGACACTTCATGCATTTTGGGTATTTCACACATTTCGGAAATCCCGTGCCCACTTTGGGGCTCCCCATTCATTCAGGGGACACCTCACTCATTTTGGGTATTTCACACATTTCGGAAATCCCGTGCCCGCTTTGGGGCTCCCCATTCATTCAGGGACACTTCATGTATTTTGGGTATTTCACACAAATGGCGCCGTTCTCGCCTCTTCCCACAGTTCCTTTTTCTCTCTGTATTGGGAATTCAGGCATTCCACCACCTGCTGTAAGCCCTCTTCCGTAAAAGGAAAGGAGAACTGTGACATCTTCTCCTCCGAGGTCTTCTCATAGGAAAAGGGTTCCGGCCATACCGTCACAGAGAAGGAGGCGTCCTTCTGCTGCTCCTCAGGTTTCTTGAAAAACACATTAGCCAAAGGCTCCCTGGCAATGCGAAAACGCATTCCCCTATGAGAGCCTAGAAAAGGCTCACCATATAGATAATGAGTATAATGATAAAGATCAGCTGCCTTAATTTCCTCTTCCGGCATTACGCATTATATCCTTCCGTCGAAATCCTTATAAATCTTGATCCTGTGCCTAAATCTCACACTCTCTCCCAATTTAGGCACGTGCTTCGACCTTCCGCAGGAGAAATTCTCTTGATCACAAGGACCGAATTCCTGTTTCTGTGCCTAAATCCAGCATCTTCTCTTCATTTAGGCACAGTTCCCGCTTCCCGCGGGGAAAATTCCGCCTCATTCCTCAGACTTTTCCACCTCGCCCACTATAGCAATATGCACATCCTTTAGCTGCTGCTCGGTGACCTCAGCCGGTGCCCCCATCATAATATCCTGGGCATTCTTATTCATAGGGAAGGGAATTACCTCCCGAATGGACTCTTCTCCGGAAAGCAGCATAACCATCCTGTCCACCCCGGGCGCGATGCCTGCGTGAGGCGGCGCACCATAGCAGAAAGCATTATACATGGCAGGGAACTTGCTCTTCACATCCTCCTCAGCCAAACCAACCTTGTGGAAAGCCTCCACCATAATTTCCGGATCATGATTTCTCACAGCACCACTGGAAAGCTCTACCCCGTTACAGACCAGATCGTACTGATAGGCCAAAATTTCCAGGGGATCCTGATTCATTAGGGCATCCAGGCCTCCCTGAGGCATAGAGAAGGGATTATGGCAGAACTCCAGCTCTCCGGACTCTTCCCCGATTTCATACATGGGGAAATCCACAATCCAACAGAACTCATAGCATTCCTTCTTCATATGGCCTTCCGCCCTTTGTCCCAGAATTTTAATGAGAACTCCTGCAGTCTTCTGGGCCTGGGCCTTTTTGCCGGCGGCCATAAATACGGCATCTCCCGCCTGTAGCCCCAGCTTTTCCGTGAGCTTATCCTTCCTATCGGTAAGGAATTTGGAAATGCCGCCGGTGAAGGAACCGTCATCCCCCACTTTGAAGTAGCAGGCCTTATTTCCGGAAATAACCTCAGTATCCGCCAGGATCTTGTCGATGGCCTTTCTGGCACCGGTATAATTAGAAACCCGAATGGCCTTAATGGTATTACCGGCCGCAAAGGGATTGAAACCGCAGTCACAAAGCTCTTCCGTCACATCCTCACTGATTAAATCAATCCTCAGATCAGGCTTGTCCGTGCCATATTTCTCCAGAGCCTCCAGATACTTGATCCGCTTGAAAGGGGCTGTGGAGGCGGTGTCATATTGGCCGTACTCTGAGAATATAGGAGGCAATACCTTTTCAATTACCTGGAATACATCCTCCTGGCTCGCAAAGGACATCTCCATATCCAATTGATAAAATTCCCCGGGAGAACGGTCCGCCCTGGCGTCCTCATCCCGGAAGCAGGGTGCTATCTGAAAGTAGCGGTCAATACCCGATGCCATCAGAATCTGCTTGAACTGTTGGGGAGCCTGAGGCAGGGCATAGAATTTGCCGGGATGAGTCCTGGAGGGCACCAGGTAGTCCCGGGCCCCTTCCGGTGAGGAACAGGTCAGAATCGGAGTGGTAATCTCCATAAAACCTTCATTCGTCATGGAATTCCGCAGGGCAGAAATCACCTTGCTCCTAAGCACAATATTATCCTTCACAGAGGGATTTCTCAAATCCAGAAAACGGTAGCGGAGGCGGGCATTCTCGTCTGCTTCCCTCGACCTATTCACTTCGAAAGGCAGTTCATTATAGATGCACTTGCCCAAAACCTTGATTTCACTAGGTACCACTTCAATCTCCCCGGTATCCATGTTGGGATTCTTGGAAGACCGCTCCCTGACCACGCCTGTAATCTGCAAAGTGGACTCACAGTTCACTCCGGATAAGGCCTCCATCATTTCCTCGGTCTCCACCACGGCCTGAGTCTTTCCATAGAAATCCCTCAATACCAGGAAACCCAGGTTTTTACTGACTTTCCGAATATTCTCAAACCAACCGCACAGTGTGACGGTTTCTCCCACATTACTAAGCCTTAGCTCATTACAGGTATGTGTTCTCGACTGAAACATTTGTCCCCTTTCTACACGCAGATTCTCAAATAATAAGGCAGCTTTCATTTCATAAAGCCGTCATGCCAAAATGTACTATTCTTCCTAATAATGGCAATCCAAAACCGCAGCTGGGCTTCGAATGCCCGCAATCCCGGGCCGCAGCAAATCCTCTGCAACCCCACAATCCTTCTTAATTGCCACAAACCGGATTGTACTCGTTTTTTTGGAAAGCGACAAGTCGTATTTTAGTCCCTCTTCCAAAACCCACCCTTCTCAAAAGACACACCAAATCGCCCTATAGAAGGACTTCTCAAAAGACATACCAAATCGCTCTTTAGAAGGAATTCTCAAAAGACACACCAAATCGTCCTATAGAAGGACTTCTCAAAAGACACACCAAATCGCCCTTTAGAAGGCCTTGTCAACAAAAATTATCAGAATTCCTACTCACATTTCTCAATAGAAATCCCTAATCTCCTTGTAACCGCTCTTCTCCAGGCCGTCCTTCTGGAAGCGCTTATTCTTCATCATCTGAGTCACCAGCACCGTCTGACCCCCGGCCCGGAGAGAAGCCGCCTCCTTCATAATCTCAGGCAGCTTAGCGGGATCCAGCTTCTTATCAATAAGGAAAGCAATCTTTTCTCCCTCCTCAGGAATCTGGAAATCTCTGTCCAGGAGAATGGTAATGATTCTCTCAAATCCGATGGAGAAGCCGCAGGCCGGCACATCCCGTCCGGTAAAGCGCCCCACCATACCGTCATAACGGCCGCCTCCAGCAATAGAAGAACCAAATTCAGCAATCTCAATTTCAAAAATAGTCCCCGTATAATAGGACATACCCCTCACAAGAGTAGGATCAAAACGAACCTTGAAATCCCCGGATTTAGCGGCATTGACGCTGTCCATTATCCGAATCAGCGAATCCGCCGCCTCCTCAGGAAGCCCGTCTCCCATACGCTCCTTCAGGGCGCGTACCGAATCGGTATCCCCACTGTCCCCCTGGAAAAGGGAGAGATAATTATCTGTCTGTTCCTCGGAATAGCCTGCCTCCAAAAGCTCCTTCTTTACCCCATCCGGTCCAATCTTGTCCATCTTGTCCAGAATAATAAAGACCCGGTCGCAGTCTTCCTCTGCAAATCCGCTGCAGAGGGCCATGGCTTTCAGGATTCGCCTATCGGAAATCCTCACCGTAAAGTCCTTAAAGGATAGAGAACTTAGAAGAGTGGTTGTGGCCAATATGAGCTCGATTTCCGCAAGACTTGTGGCGTCTCCCAGAATATCAATATCGCACTGCATGAATTCCCGGAATCTCCCCTTCTGCGGCCTGTCCGCCCGAAAAACGGATCCCATCTGCAATGCCTTGAAAGGAGACGGCAGGTCATTCATATGATTAGAATAAAAACGGGTCAGAGGCAGGGTCAGGTCATAGCGCAAGCCCTCATCCGACAGGTCTGAAACCTCCTTAGCCTCCTCCAGCTTCAGCTTCTCTCCCCGCTTCAGAATGCGGAAAATCAGCTTCTCATTCTCGCCCCCCTGATTAGAGCAGAGGTTTGCGATATGTTCCAGATGAGGGGTCTCAATCTCAGTAAAACCAAAACGGCTATAGGTCTCCCGGACCTTTCCCATCACAAAGTTTCGAATCTCCATTTCCCGGGGCAAAACATCCTTCATCCCGGTTACCGGCTTCTTTATTAGAGCCATCCTACATCTCTCCTTTCCTAATCGAGTAGGGAAGTGCAAATCGCACCCTCTACTCATCCGCAAGCTGCCGGTCGGCTTAGCTTCTTGCCTACAATCGAGTAGGGGTGGGAAGACCCCTACTCGATTAGGGCCTCGCCCACATCTCAGGCCCTCCGGGCCTTCGATGATGGGCTGTCGCCAAGGCCTCGCTGGCGTGCAAGCACGCCGACGAGGCTTTGGCTCGTCGCCTACACAAAAATCCACCCCATCATATCCGCTTCTACAGAAATGATGGGGCTGCCCTTTTCCCTACCGACCAGGCAAAGCCGATTACTTGCCTTTACTGCAAATGAAAATAGGGATTATATTTCTTCTCATCTCCCATAGTAGTCTGGCTATCATGTCCAGGCAGTACCACCGTATCATCAGGCAGGCCCAAGAGCTTTTCCCGAATCGACCGAATCAGGCTTCCCATGGAGCCTGTGGGTAAATCCGTCCGGCCCACCGACCCTGCAAATAGAGTATCCCCGGAGAAAAGAACCTTCTCCGCAGGCACATAAAAGCAACAGCTTCCCTGGGTATGTCCGGGTGTGGACAGACAGACAAATTCAAAGCCCGCCAAATGGAATTTCTCCCTATCGGACAGAAGCTTGTCCGGCTTCACCGTACAGCCTCCGGAGCAATTCAGTTCCCCATCCGAGAGTAAATCCGCCTCTTTTGCATCGGCATAGACCGGAATAACCAGCTCTGAATTGCCCTTAGCCTCCCTGACCGCAGAGATCAGATCCTTTAATCCCAAAATATGATCGAAATGGCCGTGGGTCAGGAGAATCCCCTTCAATTCCAGGCCGGACTCCTCGATATGCCGATAAATAGCCCTTCCATTGTCTCCCGGGTCTACTACAACCGCTTCATGGGTCTCAGTATTCTCCATAATATAACAATTTGTCTGCACGGGTCCTAAAACCATCCAAGAGATCTTTGCTTTCATTTCGTCCTCCCGGCCTCCAAGGCCCAAAACCATAGTCTATCTGCTTACTATAACAGATTTATCTGAATAAAGCACCCCAACTTTTCCAACTTCATAATTATCCCGACTCCAGAAGCATTCCGCTCATCCCTACCATGAGCCTCCTCAGGACCTCTCAATGTCCCCCAACTCCCTAGGCATTCCGTCCAGCCCTACCATGAGCCTCCTTACGACCTCTCAATGTCCCGAAACCCTGAGGCATTCCAAAAGACCTTCCCAGAAGCTTCCTTACGACCTCTCAATATCCCGAAACCCTGAGGCATTCCAAACGACCTTCCCAGAAGCTTCCTTACGACCTCTCAATGTCCCCCGACTCCCTAGGCATTCCGTCCATCCCTACCATGAGCCTCCTTACGACCTCTCAATATCCTTGACATTGGGGACGGAGCGCAGCTTCTTCAGAATATCATCCAGCTCCGTTGTATTATGAATATTAAAGGAAATAGAAATCGTCGCAATATCCTGCTTATTAACTCTACAATTCATAGAGGTAATACCAATATTAGAGTCCGAGAGAATCTTGGAAATATCCATGAGAAGGCCGTTCCTGTTATCGGCAAAAACATGAATCTCCGCCACATACTCCTCTTTGTCCGCCTCCTTGGAAACCCATTCCACCTCAATCAGCCGGGCCCGATCCTCATCCGACATGCCCATGACATTGGCGCAGTCCGTCCTATGGATAGAAATGCCTCTGCCCCTAGTCACAAAGCCCACAATCTCATCCCCCGGCAGGGGACTGCAGCACTTGGACAAATGGACGGCCACATCCGAAACGCCCTCCACCATAATTCCGCCATTATCGGCGCTCACAATGTGCTTCTTGGCGGACTCCTCTATGCCGGAAAGCAGCTCCTCATCCGTCATTTCCTTCCGGTGGTCTGCCTCCAGGCGTTCCACCATCTTGTTGACAATCTGACCCTCTTTCAGGCCGCCATGACCGATGGCCGCATAAACCGCATCAAAATTCCGGAAACCGTACTTCTGCAGAACCGCCTCCTGATAGGCGGTCTTCATAATATCCGAAAGCGCAATTCCCTTGCTCTTACAATATGAAGCAATGGCCTCCTTGCCCTTCAGAATATTATCTTCCTTCAGCTCATTCTTGAACCACTGGTTAATCTTGGAACGGGCCTGGGTAGAACGGACAATCTTCAGCCAGTCCCGGCTGGGTCCCCTGGAATTCTGGCTGGTAATAATCTCGATCCGGTCACCATTCTGAATCTGGTAATCAATATTTACCAGCATCCCATTGACCCGGGCGCCCACCATCCGATTTCCTACGGCAGAATGAATACTATAGGCAAAATCCACCGGGGTTGAACCGGCGGGCAGATTCTTCACATCCCCGGAAGGGGTAAAACAATAGACATAATCAGAGAAGAGATTTAAATCACTCTTGATTAAATCCATAAATTCTTTATTATCCGACAGGTTCCGCTGGTACTCCAGAATCTCCCTAAGCCATGCCAGCTTCTTTTCTTCACCCTCATCGGGATGATGACCGTTGGAAACCTCTTTGTATTTCCAGTGGGCGGCAATACCAAACTCCGCCGTCCTGTGCATCTTTGATGTCCGAATCTGAATCTCAAAGGGAGTTCCGTTGGGTCCGATAAGTGTGGTATGAAGGGACTGATAATTATTGGCCTTGGGCATGGCGATATAATCCTTGAACCGGCCCGGAATGGGCTTATACATGTCATGGATAATACCCAGCACGGCATAACAATCCTTGTCGGCATCCTTTTCCGAATTCATATCAGAATCCACCACTATCCGCACTGCGAAAAGGTCATAAATCTGATCCAGGGTCTTATGCTGATTGACCATCTTTTTGTATATTGAGAAAAAGTGCTTAACCCTCCCATATACAGAGGCCTTAATGCCGGCTTCCACCAGCTTTTCGTTCACTTCCTCAACAATCTTTGCGACAAAGCCTTCCCGCTCCCCTTTTCTCTGGGCAATGCTTACCTTCAAATCCTGGTAAACATCCGGCTTCAAAACCTTCAGTGAAAGGTCGTCCAGCTCCACCTTAATTCTAGAAATACCCAGTCTCTGGGCAATTGGCGAATAAATATCCAAAGTCTCCCTGGCAATCTCCTGCTGCTTTGCCGGCGGCTGATACTGCAGGGTACGCATATTATGCAGGCGGTCTGCCAGCTTAATAATAACCACGCGGATGTCCTTGGCCATTGCCAGAAACATCTTTCGCAGATTATCCGCCTGAAATTCCATCTTATTCCCGTTATACTTGAGTTTACTGAGCTTAGTGACCCCATCCACCAGTCTGGACACGTCTTCACCAAATTCCCGCGTCAGGTCCTCCGTGGTCATAATAGTATCTTCCACCACATCATGGAGGAGGCCTGCCTCAATGGTCTCCTTATCCAGCTCCAAATCCGCCAGAATAATGCCTGTGCTCAGGGGATGGATAATATAAGGCTCACCGCTTTTGCGCTTCTGGCCCTTATGGGCATTATCCGCAATCTGGTAGGCCTTCGCCACCATCGTCACGTCATCTGAGGGATGATACTTATGTATCCGGTCAATTAGACTGGTGTAGAGCGCTTCAGGAGAAGTATAATCCTGAGTCGCGAAAATTCTGCTATTGTCAAAAATTTTATCCGCCATAGATACCTCTCCTTTCATAATGCTGCGGGCGCGGTCAAAGGGAATAACCACATTGTCCGTACCATCTCCTCTATACCTGTCTTGTGAAATACTAACTATCCCACTCATCGGATAATACCCTAAACCGTTCTTTTGAAAGCAATTCTAATGAAATTTCTTTCAAATAAAACCCGGCTTCCTTTCATCCCTGATTAACATCATTTGCCCGTCCCTTCCTTCGTTTCGAGGAAAAGAACAGGGTATTTCGCTTCCTTGCGTCTATATATAATCCCCATCTCTCTAGGATAATCATTTGTGACGGAGACCAAATCGCCAACTCCCGGGACTCACCAAATCTTTCAAGCCATAAAATGCCGTCAAATCGCCACCGGATAGGTTCCCAGTCAACTCCCCTGTGGCCGTCAAATCGCCCCGGGCAGCTCCTCATAGCATCTCTAGCCCTGAACCCCATACGGTCCTCATATCGCCCCGGGCAGCTCCTCATTCACATCTCCTATGACCGTCAAATCGCCACCGGAATCTTATCCTTGAATTCACTGTAGCGGTAATCCGTAAGCGTGAAAGAATCCACAGTAAAGTCATAGAAATCCCGAATATTAGGGTCAATCTCAAACTTGGGCGCAGAAAAAGTCTCGGCCTGAATAAGCTTCTCCGCCAGGGGGATATGCCTGTCATAGATATGACAATTGGCAATCATATGCACCAGCTCCCCGGGCTCATATCCATAGGCAGAGGCAAAACAGTAAACCAAAAGTGCCGCCTGCACCGTATTCCAGCTATTGGCAGTAATCATATCCTGGGACCTTTGATTGAGGATGGCGTGAAGCTTCCCGTCCATCACATTAAAGGTCATGGAATATGCACAGGGGGACAGGGCCATTTCCGAAAGATCCTGATGATTATAGAGATTAGTCAGAATCCGCCTGGAAGCGGGATCGTTCACAAGCTGATAAATAACCCGATCCACCTGATCCATCCTATAAACGCCATCGCTGTCCAGAGAAATGGTGCGCTTATCCAGAGAATCGCCAAAAGCCTTCCTGAGTCCTTCTTTTGTAATATCCTTATATCGGCTCAAAATCCCCATTTGATAACCATAGGCCTTTCCTATGGTACCGTTCTCATCCGCCCAGCTGTCCCAGACATGGGACTTAAGCTCGGAAATACGGTTACTCTTCTTTTGCCAAATCCAGGAAATCTCATCCCAGGCAGACTTCCAGAAGGTCCTCCTAACTGTGAGAATGGGGAATTCTTTGGCCAAATCATAGCGGTCCACAACCCCAAATAAGGCAATTGTATGGGCGGGTGTGCCGTCTTCCCAACGGGGCCTGACCTCCTGTCCTTCGTCCGAGACACCCTTATCCAGTATATCCTTGACATTTTTTATAAACAGGTCATCCGCATGACTCATAATCCCACCCCTTTAGCAGCAGCTAATCATCCCAAAATTATATCTTCTTATAATAATTTAAAACGTAAATTCTTTCAATTAATACTTTTCCAAGGATTTTGACTAATCTTTGTACATTTTTCACAATGATTGTATATTTATCAGTCCAACATTTCTATTTTTGTGCTTTCTCCACAAAAATTGTCTAGGCGAATCCCCCACTCCCTTCGGCCCGGCCTTCAACTCAGACCCAAAAGCCTTCAGTAACAGATCGCGCCCTGCGTCCCACCGGGATGCAGGCGTCCCTAGTATGGCCAATGCTTTTGCCGCGTTAGATTTTTGCACCCCTAGTATGATCGATGATCCGTCTGCCTTTGATTATTGCCTCCCACCGGGATGCAGGCGTCCTATGAACTTTGGCTCCTTTTCCTACAATCGAGGGGGATAAGGCCCCCTACTCGATTCGGGCCTCGCCCACATCTCAGGCCCTACGGGCCTTCGATGATGGGCTGTCGCCAAGGTCTCTCTGGCGTGCAAGCACGCCGATGAGACTTTTGCTCCTTTTCCTACAATCGAGAGGGGATAAGGCCCCCTCTCGATTCCGGCTACGCCGCTATCATCTCGCAAGCAAGCTTGCTCGATGATGAGCGGTCGCCGTAAGCCGTGGTCTGCAA
>JAILCB010000270.1 GCA_024680595.1 Lachnospiraceae bacterium
AAGTAAAGTCACAGGAAGGAAGTACCATTTACTAACCCAAAATAGTCAGCTGTCAGTCCGCGGCCCATCCGGATAGTCTTCCATTTGCAGATTGAAGTGGCAGGGCCACAGGAAGGAATCCCTAATTACCGGCTCCAAATCGTCAGCTGTCGACCGCTTTTGCCGCCAGGTCGCAGAGCAGCTGATAGAATTCCGGAAATGCCCTGTCCATCCTGATAAGCTTTCCGTCCTTTCCCATGAAGCAGTGCTCCGATGTAGCCTCAAACACCACCTTATTCTTTTCATCTTTCATTGTATACTTCAGCTTGAGCCTCACACCGTGATATTCCTTGACATCCACTGTAATATAGACATTATCCGCGAAGGTGGTGCTGCGCTTATATTTGCACTCAATTGCCGTAACCGGGGAAACGATGCCCTCCTCCTCAAACCTCTGATAGCTCCACCCCAGCTGGGCCATGAAGTCTACACGGGCTTCCTCCATCCACCTGATATAATTGGAATGATGGGTTATTCCCATGCGGTCCGTCTCATAGTATTTGACATTATGAACATATACTTTCAAAAGCTTTCTCCTTTCAACCTAATCAAGGATTTCCCTATCTCAAATATCAATTTCCAGCAGAATGGGGGTATGGTCCTGTCTGGGTCCGGAATCCAGCATCTCCGACCTTTTCACCTGATCCTTGATGCGGTCACTTACCAGGAAATAATCAATTCTCCATCCCGAGTTATTGATTTTGCTGGTCTTGATCCGCTGGGCCCACCAGGAATAGGCATCCTTTATATCCCCATGAACATAGCGGAAAGTATCCGTAAAGCCCCTGTTAAGGAGATTGGTGAAGCCTTCTCTTTCCTCATCGGTGAAGCCCGGAGACATGTGATTATTCTCAGGATGGGCCAAATCAATCTCCTTGTGGGCCACATTGAAGTCTCCACAGGCAATAACCGGCTTTTTCCCATCCAATTCTGCCAGATAATCCGCATAGAGCCTGTCCCACTCCTGCCTCTCAGCTAATCTCCTCAGGCCGTCTCCGGCATTGGGCGTATATACATTCACGAAGAAGAAATTCTCATGCTCCAGGACAATGAGCCTTCCCTCCTTATCCATGGTATCAGGGGCTCCAATGCCGGGAAGGATCATCTCCCCATGGATTTCCTCCTTTGAAAGAATCATTGTCCCCGCATAGCCCTTTCTGGCGGGGGGTTCGGAACTGACCCACTCCACACGGTAGCCAGGGAAATACTCTTCCAGGGCAGAGAGATGCTTTTTGGAGGGGCCGTTAGTCGGCAGCTTGGTCTCCTGAATCGCAATAATATGGGCATTCTCATTCTTTAGGCTATTCAAAACATCCCTGGACAGCTGGGCTCTGGGGGACTCCGAGGTCAGGGCCGCATTGAGGGAATCTATATTCCATGATATTAATTTGAGCATATTATTTTCCTTTCTTAATGATTTCGTTTCCCTTAATATACTTGTTATCGAGAAATTCTTCAAGTTTATCCAATATTCAAATCAGCGTCATATAACGTCTTCCAAACCGAATCCTTGCGATCTCCGCTCCCCCAGGATCGGCACAAAACAAGGGTCTACAGGGAATTCCATGGTCTCCGCTCCGCCAGGATCGGCACAAAACAAGTGTCTGCAGGGCATTCCGTGTTCTCCGCTCCGCCAGGTTCGGCGCAAAACAAATGTCTGCAGGGCATTCCGTGGTCTCCGCTCCGCCAGGATCGGCGCAAAACAAGGGTCTGCAGGGCATTCCGTGGTCTTCGCTCCGCTACGATTCACTTATTTATAGGCATACGTCCCATAAAACTTTGTTTCCCTGCTTTCAATCGGGTAGAAGGAGACTCTCTTCTCGATTCCCTTTTCGATGATGATATGCACCTTGTGGCCCATCGAAAAGCAAGCGTCTCATGTGATCTTAACTCCGGCTCCCGGCCCTGGCGGCCGAAAAAAACACCCGGGGCCAAGGCCCCGGGTGCCAGTCAAATACGATTCAAATCATTAAATCTGG
>JAILCB010000301.1 GCA_024680595.1 Lachnospiraceae bacterium
GATGATCTTTTGACGGAACTTCGCAAGACGGGTAACCAGCTCGCGATTGTTGTCGATGAATACGGCGGAACGGCTGGCCTTGTATCACCATGCAGCTTCAGCGTGGCTGATTTGCCGCTGTCACACGCTTTCCATGCATCAACTGCATCGAAAAAATCGTCGTACTGTTTTGTAGTGTCATCTATCGTGACTGAGGCGACTTCTGCTGAAGTTCCCTTAATCCCAGGCAGCACTTCCGACCCCATGGGATCTACGGCAGTCAGCTCCGACTCCACAGGCTCTTTCTCCGCAGTCTTCGATAGCGCCGACTGATGGTCCGAGGCTTCCTGAGAAGTGGCTGCAGCAGATTCCTGAGAACTGGCTGCAGCGGATTCCTGAGAAGTGGCTTCAGCGGATTCCTGAGAACTGGCTGCAGCGGCTTCCTGAGAAGTGGCTGCAGCGGTCCTCCTCAATACTCCTGCCGCCACGGGAATAGGCACAGAATTGACTATCAATGATGCTGCAAGTATTGATGTTGTAATCTTTTTCAAACGTCTGAACATTTCACTCATAACAAAACCTCCATGCAAATTCTATACGTATCTATCTCTATACACCGTACTGCCCTGAATCAGGGACCCCATCTTCCAATATCCGTTTTTCGCCATTATCTTTCGAATTTCCATATATATATCGGCATATCAGCACAATTTATTAACCTCTCTATGAAACAATCTCACCCATAATTTATTGCTATAGTTAAATTACATAGAGGAGTAGCTTTTCAAGGGATGGTGAATATGTGATTCACATTTTATCATAATTATGTTTTGCATAAATATCTCTCCTAAATTTATTGTATCTTAAATTCATATACTGCATCCTTATTCATTGCTTCATGAACTAATACAGTATCTTTTATAAAAGAACTTTGCTTCCTTTTTCGGTATCCTTTCCACAAAGATCCTCATCATATAGCTTCCATAATTTATAATCCAGATAATTAAATATAAATAACGGAACCCCCTTTGATGCTTCCCTTCCATCGCCATAGATCTCTGCAAACACCGACCGGTTCGGGACTTCAAATGACGATTGTGATAATGAATGGCCTTCCAGCATAACTTCATCAAAACTGCCGGGTATTGGGGTGTTAATCGCATTAAGCTTGCTGCCATCCAGATATACTTTGC
The DNA here is from genome assembly GCA_024680595.1 of Lachnospiraceae bacterium. Classification (GTDB taxonomy): domain Bacteria; phylum Bacillota; class Clostridia; order Lachnospirales; family Lachnospiraceae; genus NK4A144. The sequence goes on from JAILCB010000301.1 coordinate 1,173, forward strand.
AAAAGTATCTATCCGCAAGACCTTCCACAAAAGTCGAATATTCTTCAATCTCAAGTTTCCGGGCCTTCATTAAATAGAACAGGCAATAGAACAAATAATTCTTCCTTTGTCTAGCTGTAAATGAAACCTCAAACATAGAAAGCAGCTGCGTCAGGTTATCCTGTAAACCTTTTTTGTCAGAAAGGTTTCTCAACTGCCCCTTTTTGCTTCCTTTGTCTCTATGCCACACCTGCAATTTCCATGGATTACTATTCATCGAGTCCTCTTCTTTTGAATGATGGACAAGGTAATTATCTAGGAAAAATTTAGATTTCAACAAAACATATGCTAATCTTCTAACCTTACCCGCATCCATATCCGCATCGCGAAAAGCATTTAACAGCTCTGAAATCCGAAAAACAGCGTATGTGTCACGCTTCTTGAGTTATAGATTCTGGTATCCGTTAAACATACCGCCCGAACTTATAGCCGGCTTTTATCAATACCTCTATTTCTCCTGAATTCCTCTATTTCCTGCCCTATGGTGTTGTAATCTCTCTCGAATAGCTCCTCATAGGCCTGGGGCCACAGGACGTCCGAAGGCACCTTTTCCAACAGCTTGTCCTGCACGAACAGCTTACTCTTCTCCTTGTATTTGGGAAGGCCGTTCTTGGCGAGAAGGCGGTTCAACTCCCTTCTCCAGAGAATGGTAATTTTCCTCTTCTCCTTGACCTTGGGATTATCATCCGCCTCTCTCAATACATAGAAATCAACCTTGCCCTGCTCATCCAGCTCCACCGTTATGACCCCCCACCAATCCGGCACATGCTCCCTGACATGGGCCGCATGGCTTGAGCCTACCACTATGATATTCCTGTCATAATACCAGTCATAATATTTGACCTGCCTCTCAAGCCTTGTATAGCTGTCCGCATCACTTTTAATTTCGATGCCATAAAGCAGGCCGGGGGTAATCATGACCACATCCGCCCTTGCGCTTCCGGTCCTCTTTTCCTCTAATATTCTGACTTTGCCCCGTGTATCCTCCAGGAACTCAAAGAGCGGTTCCCTGATATCCTTATCATAGAGAGTCTCCTTGTCAGACATATATCTCTCCAAATCAATTACAAATCTAAGTATTCGGTGCTATCCTTAGTGAACTATCACGACTAAAACTAAGTCACAGTCCTTTTACTCTACTCAATTATTGGTCTCTCTGCCTTTGCCTTCAACCGCTCAACTTCCTCAATCGAAAGCCCCGTATTCTCAGCAACCATTTCAACAGAACATCCCGAATTCAATAAATTACTGGCAATCTGGGAAGACACGGATTGTGTCACAGTTCTGGTATTCTCCATTAATGCATTTGCTCTTTCCTCTAAAATTAATTTTTCTACTTTTGTCATCGACAGTTCCCTCCATATTCTTTCTGCATCTTCACTCGTGATAAACTTATCCGTTAAGGCC
>JAILCB010000008.1 GCA_024680595.1 Lachnospiraceae bacterium
CACAATATTCGCGCCATCCTCATTGCAGGAGACCTCTTTGACAGCGAACGGATTTTCTTCTCCACCATGGATATTGTCAAGGACTGCATTACCGGCAATCCGGAAATTGACTTTCTCTATACCACCGGCGACAAAGAAAACGATGCCTTTATCAATGCTTTGAATGAGGTTCCGGACAATCTGAAATTCTTTGACGAGGATCATCCCTCCTATCGGTATGACGACAGAATTGTCATTACTGCCGCCGATTCCCCGGACGATCTCAGTCTGAATTCTACTGATATTAATATTGTCATGCATCATGGGGCCGTGCGTCCGGAGCTGTGGAGGGGAAAATACATTGACTACCTGGCTCTGGGCCATTACCACTCCCTGAAGGAAGGGTCCCTGGGAAGCCGGGGCCGCTATTGCTATTCCGGCTGCTTAGAGGGCCGTGGTTTCGATGAATGCGGAGAAAAGGGCTTTGTCCGACTGGAAATCGAAAGAGGCATTATTAAGCCCATTTTTGTACAGGCCGCAAAAAGGGTCATTCATGCTTTTACCGTGGATATTAATGACGCCGCCGGCACTTCTGAAGTGGACAAACGAATTCAGAAGGCCCTCCTTTCAAGGGACATTCCCGGTGATGATTTAGTCAAGGTGGAGCTGGTGGGCTCCCCGGATCCGGAATTCGGCTATAATGCAGAATACATTGAGAAAAAATATGGGGAGAAATACTTTGCTTTCTGTCTGGTAAAGGCAGAGGGCGAGAATGATGAGGATTTGGAATCCAGCGAATATGATAAATCCCTGAAAGGCGAATTCATACGTCTCTGCCAAAAGTCCCATTATTCAGAGGATGAAAAGAATCAGATTATCCGCCTAGGACTGGCCGCACTGGAGGGCCGCAAGGAGGCTCTGCGATGAAGATTCTGGAGTGCTATATAGAAAATTTCGGCACCCTGCACGGTATGAAATGCACCCTGAAGGAAGGCCTCAATACCCTAAATGCCGATAACGGCTGGGGAAAAAGCACTTTTGCCGCCTTTATCCGCGCCATGTTCTATGGCATGGACGCTAAGAAAAGGGGCAGCCGTTATGACCAGAGGGACTACAGAACAAATCTAGATCCCTGGCAGGGAGGCAGGTACGGCGGTTACCTCATATTTGAAGTGAATGGGAAACGCTACCGGGCCACCCGCTACTTTGGCGATATGATCCGGGACGACTCCTTCGAGCTTGTAGACCTGGAAACAGGGAATCCCAGTGAGGATTATAGCGAAAGACTGGGCGAGGAGCTCTTCGGAATCGACGCCTCCGGCTTTGAGCGGACAGTATATATTCCCCAAAACAGCCTGCAGACCGGCAAAGATGAGAGCATTAACGCCCGTCTCATCGGTCTTTTGGAAGGCGATATGAATCTGGGCTCCTACGACAATGCCGTGAAAATCCTGAAGGAGTGCCGCCGGGAATTAAAGGTGAGAGGCGGTAGGGGCAAGATTGACGGAGAATTGGATGAGATTGCATCTATTGAACATTCCATTCGACAGGCCCAGGAAAAGGTAGCGGAAACAAACTCCTTAAAGGAAGTATTAAAGGACGCTGTTGAGGACAAGAGGATAAAGCGGAACGCTGAGGAGGCTGCCCAGAAGGATTTAAATGAATTCCTGAGTCAGAATATGGGCGGCAAGAAAACCGTCGGTTTCCTGGTCTTTGGCCTAATCCTCCTCCTTCTAGATGCCATAGTCATTGGATTCGATATCCAAACCAACGGTCCTCCATCCATAAATAACCTGTCCTTTCTCATGAAGATTGGACTGGGTGTCCTGATTGTGGCAATTCTCCTCATTATCACAGGAATCATCCTAAAGATAAAGGGAAAGCAGGTGGAAAAGCAAACCACAGAGGAGCTGGACCGGCTCCAGGACGCGGTTAAGGAAGGCCGGCTTGCCTATGAAGATGCCACAGCCAGAGAGAGTGAATTAAACCGGCAAATCGACACACTCTCTGCAGAAACAGAGGACATCAACCAGCTCAGGGAGAACCTCACCGCCTTAAAGGAGGAAACGGAGAAGGACCGGCAGCACCTATGGCTTTTGGATGAAACGATAGCAAAGCTGTCCGAAGCCAAGGAGAATCTGACCGGCAATTACCTGGATCGGATGCGCCGCCATTTCGACCGCTATATAAAGGAGCTTTTCCCAGAGGGTTTGGAAGCGGGAATTGACAATGATTTACAGATATCCGTGGAGGGACAGGGAGCCATGCACCCCCTGCAGACCTTGAGCATGGGCACCCAGGATTTGATTAACCTATGTGCCAGATTTGCACTGGCTGATGCCCTCTATGAAGAGGACAAGCCCTGCATCGTTCTGGATGATGTCATGAATAATCTGGACAATAAGCACTTTAATGATTTAATGAAGGTGGTGGAGAAGCTTTCAGACTCCTATCAGATCATATATCTCACCTGCAACACCAGCCGAATTCCTGTAGAGACTAC
>JAILCB010000039.1 GCA_024680595.1 Lachnospiraceae bacterium
GGTGAAAGAATGAATGAGAAAACATTAGAGCGGATTAGGAGATTTACGGAGGACAGGGATTGGGACAAGTTTCATACCCCGGCAAACCTGGCGAAATCCATTGTCATCGAGGCTGCCGAGTTATTGGAATGCTTTCAGTGGGACGATGAAGACTATGATTTGGAGCATGTAAAGGAGGAGCTGGCAGATGTCATAATCTATTCCCAGAACCTGCTGGACAAGCTGGGTTTAGATATAGATGAGACTTTGAACAGTAAGCTCTCTCAAAACGAAGCAAAATATCCCGTTGAAAAAGCGAAAGGAAAACGTCTGAAGTATACGGAACTGTAATCCTACAGTTAAGCAGCAAGGACATTTATAAATATCATTAGAAAAGGCGGTCGGTTTTTTAAAGATATAGCAACCTGAATTATAATGACCTAAAGTGGAGAAGACAGGATGAAGATTATCAGAGCAACGGAGACATGGGGCCGGGCCGGAGCCTATTATGTACGCATACAGGCCATGGCCAAGAAGCATCATATCACACTGCAGCAGGAATTTGATGGCCACGATAACCCTGACACTAAGTATATTGTTGTCACAGATGACGATTTTCCCGTTGCAACAGCTAGGATGTATCCTATAGATGAAGAAAGTGTGATGATTGGAAGGGTGGTGGTACTTCCGGAATATCGTCATCAGGGCATAGGGACGCAAGTGGTAAGGGAATGTGAGGCCTGGGCTTTTGAGATGGGATATAGGAGGGCGGTCCTGGAGAGCCGTGACAACAAAGTGGATTTCTATAAACAAATGGGCTACTCTACCTGTGGGCAGATGGTTTGCGGTGACACATTTTCCTGTATTAGAATGGAAAAGGAACTGCGGGAATAGCTTTATGTAGAGGTGAAAGGAAGGATTAATATGCCAAAATTAAGAATTACAGTTAATGCTCCGGCTACTATTGGTTTTGCTTTTATCTGTTTAATTGTAATGATTATTAATTATATGACAGCAGGGAAGAGTAATGAATTATTATTCATGACATATCATTCCTCCCTCCTGTCTCCTTTAACATATCTGAGATTCTTTACTCATGTTTTAGGCCATGAGGGATGGAGTCATTTCATTGGGAATATGACCTATATTCTGCTGCTGGGGCCTATGCTGGAGGAGAAGCATAGTTCAAGGAGAATTATATATATCATTTTGGTCACGGCCTTTGTGACCGGCCTAATTAATTATATCTTTTTCCCGAATGTGGCCTTATGTGGAGCCAGCGGTGTTGTATTTGCCTTCATTATATGTACATCCTTTACAGGCTTTAGGGAAGGGGAAATCCCTCTGTCCTTTATCCTTGTGGCTGCCGTATTTATAGGTCAGCAGGTATATGAGGGGGTTGCCATAAGGGATAATGTTTCAAATCTGTCACATATTATTGGGGGAGTAATAGGAGCTATCATTGGATATCAGTCAAATAAAAAATCCAGGTACAGGTATTAGGAAGTATTGGAGGGATTATTACGAGTTACGATAGCGGATCAAAATGGAATAATAAGGATAATTATTCTCAACGGGGGCGGGGTAAATGGCCTTTTCTGGCGGTTCTGCTAACAGCCATAATCCTACTTCTCCTATTGGTCACTTATCAGGGTTTATTGAGGGGAAAGAGTCAGCAGAGTCAGGGTGATTCAGACCAGATTAGTCATTATCTGCCGGAAATTGAGAATGGAAAGAAGACCTATGATCCAAGTACCGGTATGTTTGGAAATGCAGATACAGGGGAAGATTCTGGTGCAGAAGATAGGCCGGATGAGGCGTCGCCAGGTGAAGAAGATCACGATACCAAAGATAAAGAGAAGCCGGAAGATGGAAAGGAGCAGGGCAGGAAAGCGGACAAGGGTGAAGAAAGCCGGGCCGCAGACGGTGAAACAGGGGATAAAGAGTCTGACAAGGAGCCCGTAAATGAGGAAGGTTTTTCGAAGAGTCTTGTGGAATCGGATCCCTCCTCTATTCCGGAATATGAAGGAGAACTCTCTATCATTCTAAATGATAATAAACCGAATTTCTCCAACTATGATATTGAGAACATTAAAGGAGAACATTATTCGGAACTGGACGAATTGGGGCGGTGCGGCAAGGCATATGCAATGCTGGAGAAGTCCCTTATGCCAACAGAGGAAAGGCAGTCTATTGGGCAGGTCAAACCTACCGGATGGCGTCAGAATAAGTATCC
>JAILCB010000070.1 GCA_024680595.1 Lachnospiraceae bacterium
GTTTCCTCTACTGAGGAAAAGACAGGCCCGGAAGAGCAGGGGAAGCCTGCCATAGAAGTCCGGGATGACAAAAAGCCTTTTGAGGAAGAAGAGAAGGCAGCGGGACTGGGAGAGGAAAAGGAAAGACCCCTAGAGAATGACAGGAAACCTGCCATAGGGGAAGAGGAGAAGAAAAACCCTTACCTGGAAGAGCAGATAAAGGCCCTTACGGAGCCCGAAGAGGAGAAGAAAAATCCTTATCTGGAAGAGCAGATAAAGGCCTTTATGGAGCCCGAAGAGGAGAAGAAAAATCCTTATCTGGAGGAGCAGATAAAGGCTCTTACGGAGCCCAGGAAAAAGAATCCTGTTATTGAGGAAAAGAAAGGCTTTGAGAGAGAGCCCTCCTCTTTTGTGGGATATTCCGAGAATCAGCTGAAGGAGCTCTACTACGAGGACAAGATTTCCAGGAATGAGTATAATCAGGAGCTGGAATCCAGAGAGGAGCAGAGGGAGTTTCTGAGAGCCAGCAATGAGGCCATGGCTAAGGATATGCTTAAAGGCTTAAGGGACGAGGAGGCTCTTCAGGTAACAAAGCAGGAAATGAAGATAGTCTTTTCCAATGAACCCTTAAATGGCATTCTGCCGGAGGAGAGGGTGAAGATCATCGATTCTCTAGAGAATATTACCCTGGCAGGGGAAGCCAGTGTTCCTACGAGAGGATAGTTTTGCTTCAGGACTTATATTGTATACAAATAGGCAGGAGAAACTTCTCCTGCCTATAGTCCTTTATGTAGGCTAGGAGCCAAAGTCTCGTCGGCGTGCCTGCACGAGTGCGAGACGTAAGGCACAGCCCATCATCGAAGGCCGTTTTCTATAGGTCCTTTCTGTACTTTTTCCAGGCAGAAGCGATTTTCTGGACTACCTCTTCCAGACTGCCGCCCTTTTCGTGTATAGTAATATCCGCATATTTCTCATAGAGGGGGATTCTTTCGGCATAGAGGTCCTTTAGGGTCTGGCCGTCCTTCAGCACCACGCCCCTGCCTTCAATGTCCATGAGCCGGTTGGAGATGACGTAATAATCTACCTCCAGATAAATAATGGTGCCGATTTCCTGGAAATGCCTCATGGCATCGATACCGTAGACGGCGCTGCCCCCGGTGGAAATCACCGTATTCTCTGTCTGTATTTCCGAATTAAACCAATTCTCGATCTCGATAAAGCCCTGGGGACCTTCCTCAGAGATGATTTCCGGCAGGGTCATTTTTGCCCTTTTCTGAATCAAGAGGTCAGAATCCACAAAATCCATACCCAAAAGCTTTGCCAGTATTACTCCCGCCGTGCTTTTCCCCGATGCAGGCATTCCAATTAGGATAATATTACTCTTTTCCATGTCGTCTCCTGTAAACACGCAGATATTTGCTTAAATTGATGAATCAAAGCCCATAAACTATATCATAAAACAGAGATAATGCACAGTCCGAAAAGATAATCTGTTATAAAGAATATAGCAATATAGCAAAACTAAAAATAAATTTGAAAAATGTATTTACAATTCCAGAAATCTTTGATAGAATACCTACTTGTGCGGGATCGTAGCTCAGCTGGGATGAGCGTCCGCTTGACGTGCGGGAGGTCATGGGTTCGAGCCCCGTCGGTCCCACGAAAAAAGCCCGGAAAACTTTTTTGAGAAGGTTTTCCGGGTTTTTCACATTTTAAATTTATAGTATACTATATCCATAAAGGCAGGTGAGGATGATTTATACCTACATAATGTCGGATTCGGAAATCAATGGGTTATTATTGGTATTTCTCGCCAAATGGCAAAAGGAGGCGGCATGGAGGGAAAGATTAACAGGCAGAAGCTGCAGAAGTTTAATGCGGGAGATGTGATTTTGCATGAGGGTGAGACCAATCTGAACATGTACCGGATTGTCAGCGGAAAGGCGGAGGTATATGTTGATTATGGCACTGACAGTGAGGTATTGATGGGAATTATTAAGGAAGGGGCCTATTTTGGGGAATTTGGCCTCCTGCTTAGGAAACCTGCTATTAATACCGTGATTGCGTATACCGATATGCTGGTCTTGAAGATTACGGAAGGGAACATGGGGAATTTCATACAGGAGAATCATACCTATGTCCTGAGTATTATGAGGAATATGGCCAGGACCATGATGACTATGAAGTACCATATTGATCTGCTTTCAGAGGAGCTGGAAAAGTCAGGCAGTAAGGATGAAGAAGAGATCCATGATGCCAGGCGGGTCATGCGGGATTATACGGTTTATAGTCCGGAAAAGAGTATTCAGGCTGCAAGAATGCGGTTTTTTGGGTCGGAATCGTCCGTTTGAGGGCGGGACAGGCAGTCCGCCGCTTCAAATGCAGGGGTATGAAGGATGGGGCTTAAAGCCCCTCATGGATTCAAATGCAGGGGTATGAAGGAGGGGGCTTAAAGCCCCTCATGAACGCCTAAATATTGGGGATTTGATATTATTCGGGACATGAAAGGCCTGCGGGAGGCTTTGACATGTCCCTTGTTCGGATTACGGGAAAGAGCAGGAGAGGATAGAGGCGGCTAGGTTAATTTGATAGTCTGGCTAGGGACATTGCAGAGAATGGAAAGAGAGGAACTTATGAAGAGAGGGCTGGCTGTAAAGATTATATCTATGTTCTTGGTTTCGGTTTTGATGCTGGGAGGCTGCGGCAGTGCCCCGTACTCATCCGGAACCGGGGCTGCAAAGGAGACTGAGCAGACGGAAGCCCTTGCCCGGGCGACGGAAACTGCTGATAAGGGGGAGGCTTCATCAGGACAGGCAACGGAGACCCCTGAAAAGGAGGGGTATTCTACAGGGGCCTCAGAAGAGGCAGAGGATGGGCCGAAGACTGAAGGTTCTGATACGGTGTCATCAGATCAGAATGAAAACGGCAATATTGTCATCCTCTATACCAGTGACGTGCATAGCGGCATTGATGAGAATATGGGATATGCCGGACTTGCCGCCTATAAGCAAAGGATGGAGCAGGAGGGGAATGACGTTATTCTGGTGGATAACGGAGATATTCTGCAGGGAGATACCATAGGTCTCATGACCAAAGGGAAAGCCATTATTGAGATAATGAATGAGGTGGGATATGAGATTGCTGTCCCCGGAAATCATGAATTTGACTATGGCATGGAAGAATTCATGAAGCGGGCGGAAGAGGCGGATTTTCCCTTTATCTCAGCGAATTTCAAGGATCTGAGAACCGGGGGGAGTGTATTTGATCCTTATATCATTAAGGAGCTGGAAGGCAGGAAGATTGCCTTTATAGGGGTCTGTGCGCCTAATACCATTACATCCTCTACACCCAGGTACTTTCAGGATGAAAAGGGAGAATATATATACGGCTTCTGTCAGGGAGGGGATGGCAGTGAATTCTATGATACAGTTCAGAAGGCGGTGGACAGTGCCCGGAGTGAGGGGGCGGATTACTGTATTCTAATGGCCCATCTGGGGATACGGGACCGGGAAAAACCCTATACTTCTACGGATACCATTCAGAATACCAGGGGGATTGATGCGGTTTTGGATGCCCATTCCCATACGGTGATGGAGTCGGAAATGGTAAAGAATGCCGATGGAAAGCCGGTAATCCTGAGCCAGCCCGGCATCAAGTTTGAGAATATCGGCAAGCTGACCATTTCTCCGGACGGCAGCCTCAAGGCAGAGCTAATTAATGAGGTGGAGGAAAGGGATGAGAAGGTCTCTGCCCTTGTGGAGGAGGAAAAGTCCGTATTTGAGGCAAAGCTTAATGAGAAGGTGGGAAAGACGGATTTCGACCTGCTGGCTAAGACCGAGGACGGGGGCTGGCTAATTCGGAATAATGAAACCAATCTGGGAGATTTGGTGGCGGATGCCTTTCAATATGTGACCGGAGCGGATTGTGTCATTGTGAATAGCGGCAGTATCCGGGATGATGTGGAGAAGGGGGAGATTAGCTATGGAAGTCTCCTGAAGGTCTGTCCCTTTAATACGGAGCTCTGCGTCTTTAATGTGACCGGTCAGGAGCTTCTGGATGCCCTGGAATACGGCCTGGCCTTTTTCCCGGATGATTTCGGGGGATTCCTGCAGGTGTCCGGGATTACCTTTGATGTGGACCTGGATAAGGATCCGGGTGTGGAGGTGGATGCGGACTCCATGTTTGTGGGCTTCCGGAATGATGAACGGAGGGTTTCCAATGTGAAGGTGCAGGGAAAGCCCCTGGACCCCCAAAAGACCTATAAGGTGGGATCCGGTAAATATGTGCTGATTGATAAGGGCGATGGATATACCATGTTTAAGGGTGATAAGGTGGACCTGGACAAGAACTATGTGGATTTGGAGGCGCTTCTGGCCTATTTCCAGTCCTTTGAGGGCAATGTGCCTGCGGAATATGCGGAGAGTCAGGGCAGAATTCATTTCCTGAATGAATGAGGAAGAGGCCGGAAAAATTAGCGCCTTAATTTACTTTTACATTTGAATTAATAATCTGGACCGGAGAAGGATCTAGAAGGAAAAGGTAAAGGGCCGGAATCCCAATAAATAAGGGATTCCGGCCTTATTACCTGTATATAGCTGTATTTACCGCAAGGGACGCCGGTCCCCAAGGGCGGCGGGCTGTGTCCCGTCATGAAAGGCCGATGGTCCGGCCAGCGAGATAATCGAGTAGACCATCGGTCCTTTGTCCAAATTGCCGGGGCAAAATAACTGTCTTTCTGAACAAATCGTAAAAATCCCCCCACTTTAGTCAAAAATTACCCCCTTTTTTGTGCATAGTATCTGAATTTATAATTATTTCAGAGAGAAATACATCATATTAATGGAGTGTGGAGAATGGATGAGTTAATCGTTTCGATGGAACATATCTGCAAGCAGTTTCCGGGAGTTAAGGCTCTGGATGATGTCAGGTTTGAGCTTCGAAAAGGGGAGGTTATGGCCCTTCTGGGAGAAAACGGAGCCGGTAAGTCCACTTTAATGAAGATACTTAGCGGCGTTTACACCAGGGACTCCGGGGATCTCACCATAATGGGAAAAAGCTACGGGGATTTGGATCCCAAGTCGGCAAGGGCGGCCGGGGTGGCCATTATTCATCAGGAATTAAACATGTGCAGGCATCTCAGTGTGGCTGAAAACATGTTTCTCGGCAGGGAGATTAAAGGCTCTATTACATTAAACAATAAGGAAATGAAGAAGATTGCCAGAGAATATCTGGATGAGCTGGGTGTGGATATCAGCACGGACCAGATTGTAGGAGATCTTCCCGTTTCCAAGCAGCAGATGATAGAGATAGCCAAGGCCCTTTCCGTGAATGCCAAGATACTTATTATGGATGAACCTACATCCGCCCTGACTGCCAGGGAATGTGAAGAGCTTTTCCGTATTATCAGGCAATTAAAGGATCGGGGCTGTGGAATCGTATATATTTCCCATAGGCTGGAGGAGCTTTCTCATATAACGGACAGGGTTACCATTATGAGAGACGGAAAGTATATTACCCAGGGCAATTTCACTGATTTTTCCATGGATGATATCATTTCCAATATGGTGGGCAGGGAGATTAAGGAAAAGTTCCCCAGAATAGAGTGCCCGAAGGGAAAGAAGATATTTGAGGTCAAGAATCTAAATGCAGGAAGACTGGTACGCGATATCAATTTCTCCCTTTATGAAGGGGAAATAGTTGGTTTTGCGGGACTTATGGGAGCGGGCAGGACCGAGACCACAAGAGCGGTTTTCGGAATCGACCCCAAGGAGAGCGGCACCATTGAGCTGAACGGCAAGGAAGTGGTGATTAACCGCCCCATGGATGCCATAAAAGCAGGTATCGTGCTGGCTCCGGAGGACAGAAAGAAGGACGGCCTTTGCACCAAGCTCAGTGTCAGGCAGAATATAGCCCTGCCCAATCTGGATATGCTCTGTAACGGTCTGGGTGTCGTGGACAGCAAAAAGGAAGTGGAGCTCTGCGACAAGGCTGTTGATAATCTCATGATAAAGCTGCCTTCCGTGGATGTAAATGCGGATACGCTTTCCGGAGGAAATCAGCAAAAGGTGGTTGTGGGAAAGTGGCTTGCCAGGGATTCCAAGGTGGTGATTTTTGATGAACCCACAAGAGGAATCGATGTGGGAGCCAAGGTTGAGATCTATAGGCTTATGAACCAGCTGAAAGAGCAGGGGATAGCAGTCATGTTTGTTTCCTCTGAGATGCCTGAAATCCTGGGTATAGCAGACCGGGTAATAGTGATGTGTGACGGGAGGATAACAGGGGAGGTTCAGGCAAAGGGCGCGACTCAGGAGGAATTATTAAAGCTGGCAACAGCATTTGAGAATAAATTCAAGGAAGAGGAAAAGGGGGCGGAGGTAAAGGCAAATGAATAATAAAAAGAGTTTTGTGAAAAGTATTCTCTCTGTAAGAGGAATGGGGGCGGCCCTGACGGCTTTCGTGGGACTAATAATTATTTACATAGCCTTTGGCCTCATTAATCCCAAGGTTTTTTCGGGACAGAACATCCTGAATCTGCTCCGGTCCATGTCCAAATACCTATTAATAGGAATTGGACAGAGCTATGTAATGATTACGGGAAATATTGATCTTTCCATAGGCTCTGTTGTGGGAATGAGCGCCATGATAACGGCGACCCTGATGACTCATGGGGTTCCTGCGGTACTGGCCGTGCTAATCGCCCTTGTCTGCGGTATTGCAGTTGGCGTAGTAAACGGCTTTCTGGTGGGGAAATTCAAGCTGCCGCCCTTTATTGCCACCCTGGGAACCATGTTTGTGGCAAGAGGCGTAGGCTACATGGTGGACGGTAACAGGAATACGGATAATATCGGTATTACCCTGGGCAAGGATGCCGCGGACGGCTTTCAGAATCTCTTCTACTATAATAAGACCCTGGGTATATACAATACCTTCTGGATTGCCCTGGTCATTTTCCTGATAGCCTTCTTCATCCTGTCAAAAACCAGGTTCGGGAGACATGTCTATGCAATAGGTTCCAATATTGATGCCGCCAGGCTGTCCGGAGTGGATTCCGTCATGGTTACTGTAAAGGTTTACCTGGTGAGTGCCTTCTGTGCGGTAGTAGTAGGAGTTATCCTCTGTGCCCAGGCGGGTATGGGAAATATGGAAGCAGGCAATATGTACGAAATGTACGGGGTTGCCTCAGGAGTTATCGGCGGAATATCCCCTCTGGGAGGTTCGGGGCTTTTGCTGGGAACCTTCGCGGGAGCATCGGTCTGGCAGACTCTGGAGAATGGCCTGAATATGATAGGAGCCCAGGTGGGAATTCAGAGAATCGTTATCGGAGTCATAGTGGTGGTGGCTGTGCTTATGGATGTGGTACTTCATTCCAAGACTTCAAAGAAATAATGTGTCCGCATTCTGAGGGACTTCAAGAAATAATAAGTTTATCGCGGGACATGAGAGCCCGAGGTAATATAGAAACTAAATTGGACGTTAATTCGTCCGCACTCTAAAGGGAGGAAAAGTGATGAAAAGAAAACTGTTGTCAATTCTTACCAGTGTTTGTGTGGCAGGCTTAATGCTGACCGGTTGCGGCGGCGCTGCATCAGGGACATCTGATGCCAAGGCACCCGCATCTGAGGCGGCCCCTGCAGCATCCGAGGCAGCCCCTGCGGCATCCGAGGCGGCCCCTGCAGCATCTGCTGCGGCATCCGAGGCTGCTCCTGCGGGAGATAGCGCAGCGGCAGGCGGAGACTATACCATAGCCCTTATTACTATGGATTCCCTGGATCAGCACTGGGTACATTTGAATGAAGGCGCTCAGGCCAAGGCCAAGGAACTGGGAGTGACGGTGGACTTCATGTCCCCTGATACCAAGGATGACGCAAAGCAGATTGAGATGGTTAATAATGCCATAGCCGGCGGCTATAATGCCATTATGGTGGCGGCAAACGGTCCCGATGCCATTTCCGGAGCCCTGAAGGATGCTATCAGCCAGGGCATCAAGATTGTCTATGTGGATTCTCCCGCAAATGTGGATGCAGAGGCTACATTCTCCACGGATAACAAGACTGCAGGTACCACGGCAGGACAGGAAATGATTAAGGCCCTGGAGGAAAAGGGAGTTACAAGCGGAGACGTAGGTATCATCAACGTGAATGCTTCTACCCAGACTGCTGTTGACAGAGAAGAAGGCTTCAGAAAAGCATTTGAAGGAAGCAAGTATAATCTGCTGGAGACCCAGTACTGTGACGGAGATGCCGCCAAGGCCCAGAGCATTGCCGAGAACTATATTACTCAGGGCGTAGTAGGAATCTATGGCACCAACGAAGGCTCCACCACTGGTACAGGCAATGCTATCAAGGCTGCCGGCAACGGAGAAATCATAGGTGTCGGCTTCGATAAGTCCGATGCTATCAAGGGACTTATTAAGGATGGATATCTGGTATGCACCATGGCCCAGAATCCGGATCAGATGGGTTCCATGGGTGTTGAGGCCTGTGTCAAGGCTCTGAACGGCGAGTCCCTGGGCGGAGCCGTTACCGATACCGGTGTTACCGTTCTGAATCAGAGTAACGTTGACGCTAATTAATCAATAGGATATTATTAAATAATTATTGTTACCCTTTCAAGACCGCTGGCGAAGAACCGACTTCGCCAGCGGTTTGAAGATAGGTCTTTAAGAGGTGTCTATGGCTTTCGTGCATGTGAATTTCTATTCGGATACATTAAAAATCAATACGGATATCAGCCTCATAATACCCACCCCGGGGCCTGATGACGGGGAGAAGGCAGATAGAAGGGGGAGAAAGCTTTTCCGGACCTTGACCATGCTCCATGGTACCTTTGGGGATCATACGGATTGGGCCAGGCTTACCGGGATAGAGCGCCTTGCCCAGGAATATGGAATTATGGTGATTATGCCCTCCGGAGCCAATGGCTTTTACCGGGATATGAAGAGGGGAAAAAGGTATTTTACATATATCACGGAGGAATTGCCTTCCTTTGTTGAAAATATCTTTCCGGTATTGAAGGGCAGAGAGAATCATTATATAGGAGGCCTGTCCATGGGGGGATACGGGGCAGTGATGGCGGCATTGAAGCGGCCTGACATTTACGGCGGAGCCTTGAGCTTTTCCGGCACCCTGGATCTGGCGGCTTTCCGGGAGCTTTGCAATCAAGGCATTTTCCCGGATCCCTATTTCTGGGATCTGATATTCGATAAGAATTCAGATGAGGCAGATCCGGCTGAGGTTTTGACGGCCGCCCGTCAGCTAATGGGCAAGGGGGGTATGGCGCCTGAATTATACTTTACCGTTGGCAGACAGGATCCCCTCTACAAATCCGGACTGGAAGTGGTAAGAGAAATGAAGGATATGGGCTTTCAGGTCTCCTTTGAAGAGGATGACGGGGCCCATGAATGGGATTTCTGGGACAGGAGCCTGAAGGGTGCTTTCAAGTGGCTGGACAGGGTCATGAAATCGTAAACGGAGAAGCATGATGATTAATGTGGTAATTGCTGATGATGAAGAACGTATCTGCAGGCTGATACAGGCTCTGGGAAACTGGGATGAGCTGGGCCTCAGCGTGGTAGGGATGGCGTCAAACGGCCTGGAGGCCCTGAGACTCATCAGCGACAAAAAGGTGGATATCCTTATTACCGATATTAGGATGCCCGGGCTGGATGGTATTGAGTTAATTGAAAAGGTCAGGAAGGCATCGGAAAAAATCAGGGTAATAATAGTGAGCGGCTATGCGGAGTTTAAGTTCGCACAGGCGGCGGTTCGTTTCGGCGTGACGGATTATCTCCTGAAACCCATTAATAAAAACCTGCTCAATGATGCACTCTTAAGAATTAAAGAGAGTATTAGTGATGAAAGAGAGAATGAGGAGAAGCTGAAGACCTCGGAGACCCGTCTCTGTTCGGATGCGGCGGCCCTTAGGACCACCCTCATATCGGACTGCCTTATAGATAGGAACCGGTCTTTCACCGGGGAGGAATTGAGGGAGAAGTACCATATTGATGTTGGCGAGGGACTGTTTCAGTTCCTATGCGTCAAGTCCGATGGAAGATATGACAGGGAGTTTCAGGACTTTACCTGGGACAAGATAATGTCCCTGATTTCCGTTAGTCTGAAGAAATATTGTAAGCATGATATCTATCTCAAGCAGCAGAATTATCTTTACGGTCTCCTTATATTTGAAAAGAGGGCCGGGGAGGACGTCAAAAAGACCCTAAGGAGCTGCCTGAATCAGATTAACAGCCTGTATGGCTCATCCTCCGGCAAGAGTATATCTATGGCACTGGGATATGCCGTGGAGGATGTCTCGGAGCTGGGCAAGTCGCTTTTCTCCGCCAGGACAGCTATAAAGGACCGGCTTGTGTCCGGCACGGGAGTGCTTTTGGAGTGGAAACCGGTTAACGGTCTTCTGTATGAGAGCAAGCCTTTGGAAAAGTACGACGGCAATGTGGCCAGGGCACTGGAGGTATTCAGTGAGGAAGAGATAGAGAAGGCCAATATTGAATTAAAGAATGATATTGTCGGCAATAAGGGGGTAAGCGGCCAGGAAATACTGGAGACCCTTAACCAGGCCGGGGTATTGTTTCTGGCCAGGCTGGGCATATCGGATAAGGAAAAGGTGCTGGAGGTCTTTAATGAGAAATGTGACAACTGCTCCTCCATTGAGGAATTGTTTGACGCCCTTTCCACCTTTACCGGCGAGCTCATGCATCTGCAGTCCGAATACCGGGAAAGCGACTCCGACAGAAATGTGAGGCAGGCCAAGAGATATATACAGAATCATTTCTCCGAGCAGATTTCTCTGGAGGATGTCAGCGAGGAGCTGGGCTTTACACCTACCTATTTCAGTACCATGTTTAAGAAAAAGACCGGTACCGGATTCTCCAAATATCTGATGAGTCTCAGGATTGAGAAAGCAAAGGAACTCCTAAAGGATACAAACGATCCTGTTTCGGAGATATGCAGAAGGGTTGGATACAGTGATATAAAGCATTTCAATAGGATATTTGAGCAGGTATCGGGGGTAAAGCCTACGGTATACAGGAAGCTATATGGATGAAGAAGCAAAGCCGGAAAAACTGAAAACTCATTACCTGTCCCATCGGATCGGCATTTTTGTGACATTGCTGGTTTTATTGGTTAGTGTCTTGCTTTTCGTTGCCTTTTTCGCTCCGGAGCTTTTTAGTAGGCATAGGGGAGCTGTACTTATAATAGCGGGTCTGTTCCTTGTCGGTCTCATTCTCCTGTATTTCCGGGTCATACTTCCCTATATTAGAATCGAATATCAGCTGCAGCGGGTTCTGGAGGGCTATCTCTCTCTGGATTTTCCCAGTCTGTCTGAAAGGATTTATCTGTCTCCATCGGAGCATGGCATTACGGATATGATTTTTAAGATCCTGAATTCCAGACAGACTGTGAATCTGAATAAGAGACAGGCCCAGTATCTGGCCCTGCAGAATCAGATAAATCCCCATTTCCTTTACAATACCCTGGACGGCATCCGAAGTGAGGCCCTTATTGCGGGCATGGATACTGTGGCGGAAATGACGGAGGCCCTGGCCATATTCTTCAGATATACCATCAGTAACGTTGAGAATCTGGTGACGATAGAGGAAGAACTGGAGAACTGCCGGATTTATTTCAGGATCCAGCAATATAGGTTTGGAGAAAGGATTAAGCTGGAAATAGAGAAGGAGGATGACCAAATCGGGGAATATCTGATCCCCAAGCTGACCCTGCAGCCTATATTGGAGAATAGCATTATCCACGGCACCGAAATGAAGTTAGGTGCCGGCAAGAGTACCATTCGAATTAGCCGGAGGGACAGCAGGATATTGATTGAGGTCCGGGATGACGGCGTGGGCATGAAGGAGGACGTGCTGGAGAAAATTAATAAGCAGCTTAATAATAGTGCCGAGGGAGTTGACAATTCAGGAAAAGCCAAGGGCGGCATAGCCCTGGCCAATGTCAATAATAGGATACATCTTCTCTTTGGGAGAGAGTACGGGCTTCATGTTTTTTCTATGGAGAATGTGGGAACTACCGTTCAGATTTCGGTTCCTCCGGTGAAGGAGGAGGGCGAATTAGAGAGGGGGACCGGGGGTGAGGCGTGAGATACTTAGGTTTTCCAGGGTGACCTATAAGGAAGATGACAAGGTGGTTTTGAGAGATTTCGAGCTGGATATCCTTGAGGGTGAAATAATGGGCCTAATTCCCCTCAACGCCTACGGACTGGATGCTTTTCTGGATATTCTGAGATACAATTCCCCCATTTATTTCGGAGATATTTATTATATGGGATCCCATGTCAATTCATGGCAGGATATGAAGAGGCTCCCCAATAAAATTACGGTAATAGATGACCATAATTCCCTGGTGGCCGGCCAGGATCTGCTTACAAATATTTTCCTCATAGGAAACGGCTCCGACCAATTCATTATCCGCAAGGACAAATTGGAGAAAAAGCTGATTCCCTATCTGCAGGATATAGGGGAGAATATATCCCCTTACAAAAATGCAGAGGATCTATCCTCCTTTGAGAGGGTGGTGGTGGAGCTTATCCGGGCTGTTATATCGGGGCATAAGCTTATTGTCCTGAAGGAATTAGATTCTTATATCGGAGAGAATTGGGCGGATAGGATGTATGAAATCATCTCGCATTACAGGGAAAGGGGCATTTCCTTTCTCATAATAAGCGGGAATTTCGACAGAATGAAGAATCTCTGCGACAGGACAGCCTTTATGTCAAACGGAAAGATCCTTAATATTCTGGAAAAAGACAGGATGGACACTCTTGCTAAGGAGAATTCCTCCGGATGGATGAAGAAGTATAGAAAGGATGTTTTCAAGGAGAAGGATCCGGATATGGACTGGGAGCAGGTCCTTACCATAAAGGATATTTCGGGCAGATATATCAGCAATACAGATCTTGTCATTAATAAGGGCGAATATCTGGTTCTGTACGCCTCTGACAAGCAGGCTCTGGATGAGCTTTCCGGTTTCTTATTTGGCCAACTGGGCGGAGAGAAGAAGGGACGCCTGAAGGGAAAGGAAATAAGTCTCATAGGCCATAGGAAGCTGGCTTTCCTCAAGGAAAACGCGGATGAAAGTATGCTATTCCCGGAAATGAGCTATATGGACAATCTTCTATTCAATCTTGATCAGTGGATAGAGCCCCGGTGGGGGCGGAAGGGGATCTTTAAGAGTGTCCGGCAGGAGTTTTCGGGTATTCTGGGTCCGGATGTGTTTGAGAAGAAGGTAGACAGCCTGACCCAGAGAGAGAGGATCACACTTATTTATGCCAGGGTTTTTCTGCAGAGACCGGAGGTTTTATTCTGTGTGAATCCTTTCAAGGATGCGGATATTGCAATGAGGCTGCTTATATCGGAGCTTCATGCCCTATTGAACAGTAAGGGGATAGCTATCGTGTCTCTGACTATGAATACAGGGGATACATTTCCCCTGGCGGATAGGATATTGAGGCTGGATAAGGGGATCATGCAAACGGTTTTTCCTGCGGCGGGATAGGGGGATTGCCCGGGGACAGGACGGTAGCC
>JAILCB010000081.1 GCA_024680595.1 Lachnospiraceae bacterium
CAAGTGGTAACTAAGTGGTGTTTTGTGGTGAATTGTGGTGAATCGTCATGTTCATGGGGGAGTACAGCCATACAATTGATGCCAAGGGCAGGCTGATTATTCCCGCGAAGTTCCGTGAGGGGCTTGGCGAACAATTCGTTGTGACCAGAGGTTTCGACGGATGTCTCTTTGCCTATGACATGGAGAAATGGGGGGACATGACGGAGAAGCTGAAGCTGTTACCGCCGCTGAAGAGGGAGACTAGACGTCTTATCCGTTTTTTTCTGGCGGGCGCGGCAGAGGTGGAATACGACAAGCAAGGCAGAATTCTTCTTCCCCAGCCTTTGAGGGCTCATGCTGATCTCACTAAGGAAGTGGTTTTGGTGGGAGCAGGAGATAGGGTGGAAATCTGGGATCAGAATAGATGGCAGAATGAGGAAATGGGCGATATTGACGATATCGCGGAGAGCCTTGGGGATCTGGTCTTTTCCTGAGAAGGATGATTTTTTCCGGTGAGACTGGGACCTGGTACTGCAGAGGTGGGACGGGGTTCGGTTACTGCAGAGGTGAGATGGGATCCCGGTACTGCAGAGGTGGGACGGGGATCGGAACTGTTGAGATGAGATGAAGGATCACCGAAAAAAGGCGGAGGATACTATGGGAGAGAGTCTGGATAAGTTCACAGAATGTAGTCCAGATAATCTCTCGGAAAGCAATCCCGCCAGTTCCCTGAAAACAGAAGCATTCAGCCACATTCCTGTTCTTTTAAAAGAGGTCATTGAGGGCCTTCATATCAAGAAAAGCGGAATCTACATTGATGGAACCGCCGGAGGCGGGGGACATTCTTCGGAGATAGCCAAGAGGCTAGACGGAGAGAAGGGGGGCAGATTAATTGCCCTGGATCAGGACGCAGCGGCCGTGAAGGCGGCGGGAAAGCGTCTTGAGCCCTACAGCTCCTACTGCAAGGTGGTCAGAAGCAATTTTTCCAATTATAAAGCAGTACTAGATAGCCTGGAGATAGATAGAGTAGACGGAATCCTTTTGGATTTGGGTGTTTCATCCTATCAGCTGGATACGGCGGAGAGAGGCTTCTCCTATATGGAGGATGCACCGCTGGACATGAGGATGGATGATAGGTCAAGCTTAACCGCCTGCTATGTAGTTAATCATTATACTGAAATGGAGCTCTACCGGATTATCCGGGATTACGGGGAGGACAGATTTGCCAAGAATATAGCAAAGCATATCTGTGCGGCCCGGGCCCGGGGAGAAATAAAGACCACCGGGGAGCTGGAAGAGATTGTCCGAAACGCTATTCCCGCCCGGGTCAGGAAGACCGGGGGGCATCCTGCCAAAAGGACATTTCAGGCGATTCGTATCGAGGTCAATCAGGAGCTTACTGTTCTGGAACAGGTTTTGGACGGTATGATTGACATCTTGAATCCCGGGGGGAGATTTGCTGTCATTACCTTTCATTCCCTGGAGGATCGAATCGTAAAGGAACACTTTAGAAAGAATGAGAATCCCTGTATCTGCCCTCCCAATTTTCCCGTATGTGTATGCGGGAGACAATCGAAGGGGAAAGTTCTCACACGAAAAGCGATTTGCCCTACGGAGGGGGAACTCACATTGAATAAAAGGGCAAAAAGCGCGAAGCTCCGCATTTTTGAAAGGGTTTAGCCGCTGTCTGGCGAGACCCCTTCAAGGAACACATTATTTGACAAACCAGCTTTAAGGGTTTGCCGCTATCTGATGAAAAACCTGAATTCCCGGGTTCGGGAGAAATCCCGGGACAATCCATTAAGACCGCAAGGGGCTTGGAGGCCACCTGCGGGAAGAGACTCAGGGTTTTACGGGACGCACCGAAAGAATCCATTAAAACCGCAGGGGACTTGGAGGCCTCCGGCGGGAAAGCCTCTATGGATTTACAGCCTTTTCCGGAAGGTGTTGACTTTTGGAAGGGCGGGTTTGACAGGAAGCGGGGAAAATGCGGAGCGTGTGAGGATAATTCAGAAACAGTTCATATTGCTGCGATCCTGTGGGGATGCGGCTTGTAACATATTAACCAGTTTAGTCTTCAGGAGAGTATAGGATGGCCGGGAGAAGTTCTTATAATAATAGACCTACTTCACGGGTCTATGGCAGTACTGCAGGCAATATGTATGTTGACGGCAATACCGTCAGAAAAGTTCAAAGAAAGTATTTGGATGTGCCTCCCAGGAGGAGCAGCCGTGCCCTGGCAGAAGAGAGGGCGCGGGCCAGGGCAATCAGATGGGCCAATTTCAAATATGGCCTCTTCCTTTTGATTGCCTTGACTATTTCTGCCGCCGTATGCATTTGGTATGTTCGTCTTCGGTCAGAGATTACGGCCAGTCAGATAGATATTTCTAATCTGATTGAAGAGCTGAATGACAAAAAACTGGCCAATGATGAAGAGTATGAGCGTATTATGGGTGCGGTGGACCTGGAGGAGATTAAACGGATTGCCATGAATGACCTGGGAATGAAATATCCCACCGAGAATCAGGTGGTGAATATTTCCGGGGCAGGAGATGATTATGTCCGTCAGTATAACACCATTCCCGAATACTGATAGTTACAATAATGAGCAAAAAGAAGCAAAAAGGCTCCAAGAGAAAGTTCATACAGTATATGCAAAGAAGGCTGGCATTGCTTTTCATTCTCGTATTGCTAGCCTTCATTGGCTTGTCTTGGAGACTGTATACAATCTATAGGGATAATGGCCAGGAATATAAGAAGCAGGTCATGTCCCAGCAGCAGACGAATTCACAGGTTCTGCCTTTCCGTCGCGGTGATATTCTGGACAGAAAGGGCGGCAAGCTGGCCTATTCTGAGAAGGTTTATAATCTCGTCCTGGATGCCAAGCTCATGCACTCGGAGGAGGGGGTTCACCTGGAACCCACCCTGAGGGCACTTGAGCAGAATTTTCCGCGTCTGGATATGAATAAGATCCGAACCTATGTAAATGAGAATCCCAATTCTCGTTATAAGGTTTTCGGGGAGGGGAAGAAGCTAACTCTGGATGAGATTACCCCGTTTAAGGAACTGATGGAGAAGGGGGTGCCTGTTACGGTTTCCGGTCAGGAAGAAAGGGAAGAACTGGCGGGAGTCTGGTTTGAGGAGGACTATAAGCGCCGTTATCCCTATGGTTCTCTGGGCGCGGATGTACTGGGCTTTGTCCAGGGCGGCAATGTGGGATTTTTTGGTCTGGAGGAGTATTATAATTCCACATTGAATGGTATTAATGGGCGGAAATATGGCTATATGAATGAAGAAGCCGTTATGGAGGATTCCATACGCCATCCGGAAGATGGAAAGACGATTATTACCACTCTGGATACTAATATTCAATCGATTGTGGAAAAGCATATTCTCAAGTTTGCGGAGACCCATGCCAATGAGTACCGGGAGGGTCCCGCTTTTGATAATATTGGGGTGATTGTTATGAATCCCAAGAATGGTGAGATATATGCTATGGCGGGTTATCCGGTTTTTGACCTGAATAATCCTACGGATATGAGTCATATTGATTTGAAGTGGTATCTGCCTAAATCCGTTTCCGCTGATGAGCTGGAAGCGGAAAGGAATGGTACCCTTGCAGAATATTGGCGGGCGCATGGTATAGATGCCGTTAATTCTTCTCTGGAGAGTCCTCCGCCGGATGATAATGGAGAGCCTGAGACGCCGGCAGGTCTCGGTGCGTCGGGAGAAGCGGGGCCTGGAAACGGTCAGGGAGGACCAGGGCCTGAAAATGGTCAGGGAGGACCGGATGCCGGAAACGGGACAGTCCCGGGGGCAGGACCTGCAGCAGATGGGTCATATACAGGATATGGGGCTAGCCCGGATTCACAGGGGGCTGAGACCGGATATGGCAGTGACGGAAGTGGGGCGGGAGCCGGAGCTTCTGGCACAGGAAATGGAAATACCCCAGGCATGTCGGGAGCTTCTGGCACAGATAATGGAAACAGCCCTGGCACATCGGGAGCTTCCGGCGCCGGAAACGGGGCGACTCCTGGCACGTCAGGAGCGGGGGCTTCAGATACAGGGGATGGAAGTACTCCAGGCACGTCGGGAGCGGGGGCTTCAGATACAGGGTATGGAAATAATTCCGGCACGTCAGGAGCCGGGACTTCAGATACAGGATATGGAAGTACTCCAGGCACGTCGGGAGCGGGGGCTTCAGATACAGGATATGGAAGTACTCCGGGCACGTCGGGAGCGGGAGCTTCAGATACAGGGTATGGAAATAATTCCGGTACTTCGGGAGCGGGGGCTTCCGGGGCAGGAAACACGACGACTCCAGGCACATCGGGAGCTTCTGGTACCGGAAATGGAAATACCCCAGGCACATCGGGATCCGGGGCTTCTGATGCCGGAAATAGTGGACCCATGGGAAGCTCGGGGGCGGGAGCCGCTGAGACTGGAAACGGTGCGGCATTTGGCGCATCAGGGGCGGGAGCCGCTGAAGCGGGTGATGCAGGATTACAAATAGAGAATAGCGCTAATATACGGAATGCCCCTTTGGAGAATCAGAACCAGGAGGAGGTTATTCAGGCTCCGGAAGGAGGGAATACAAACGGTTCTGGCCCCGAAGGAAGTAATACAAATGGATCGGCACCGGATGGGGGAAATATGAATGGACCGGCCCCGGAAGGTGGCCAGGGTCCGGCGGGAGAAGGTAACCCATCAAATAAGGAGAAAAAAGAACGGATGTTACCCTCTGTCCAGGCTAGAAACAATATCTGGCGTAATTTCTGTATTTCCGATTCCTTTGAGCCCGGTTCAGTTATGAAGCCCTTTACAGTGGCGGCAGCCTTAGACTGCGGCAAGATTACCGGGAATGAGTCCTATCAGTGTAACGGCTACTTGGAGGTGGGAGGCTTTCAGATTCACTGCCATAACCGTTTGGGTGATGGATTATTAACAGTACAGCAGGGGGTGGCCAAGTCCTGTAACGTGGTGCTCATGGATATTGCATTTGCCATGGGAAAAGAGGAATGGCGCCGATATAATAAAATCTTTAATTTCGGCCTTAAGACCAATATTGATTTGGCAGGAGAGGCCAACGCCAGTGAATTGACCTTTGGCGAGAATATGGGACAGACGGATTTGGCTGTGGCTTCCTTTGGTCAGGGCTTCAATGTCACTATGATTCAGATGGCAGCGGGGTTCTCTGCCCTGATTAATGGCGGATACTACTATCAGCCCCGTGTCGTCAGTGAGATCCAGAATTCGGAGGGGGCTGTTGTAGAGGAGAAGAATCCCCGGCTATATAAGCAGGTTATTAGCGAGCAGGCTTCGGCAAAAATGAGGGAATACCTGCGATCTGTTGTTATGAGCGACCGTCATGACTGTACCGGATGGTCCGCCCGGCCTGCAGGCTATACGGAAGGCGGAAAGACGGGAACGGCCGAGAAGTATCCCAGATCGGCCAAGAATTACCTGATTTCCTTCATGGGCTATGTCCCTGCGGATGACCCCCAGGTGCTTTGCTATGTGGTTATTGACAGGCCCAATAATTCCTATCAGTCTGAATCAACCAGGCTGGCAACAGTCCTTAATAAGGACATTATGACAGAGGTGTTGCCTTATTTGAATATTTTCCCTACGGAACCTCTGACTGAGGATGAAATCAAGGAGCTGGAGGAGAAAGAGATTAGCTTTGCGACGGGATCCGACGGGGTTAGCGGCAATGAGCTGCTTCCTGAGGCCCAGATGGGGGCGGAGACCGGAGGCGGTGAGGCGGAAAGCGGCGGAGCCGGAGACTCGGATGATTCTGAACAGCTTTATGACAGTGCGGGAAATCCCATATCCGCTAACATTATTCGCTATGATCCGGAGACGGGATATCCGCTGGATCCGGCCACGGGACAGGTGCTGAATCCCATCACCCTTCTTCCTCTTGACGGGGTCAACGACTCCCTGCCCCAGTAAAGCCTTGTGGCATGGGACATATTTGAATAAAAGGCCGCTGGGCAAATGAAGGCGGCTTTGTTCTGGACGCGCATGGGATATGCGGGGGTTTTGGGAGGATCAATGACTCCCTGCCCCGGTAAAGCCTTGTGGCATGGGACATATTTGAATAAGAGGCCGCTGGGCAAATGAAGGCGGCTGTGTTCCGGACGCGCATGGGATATGCGGGGATTTTGGGAGGGTCAATGACTCCCTGCCCCGGTAAAGTTCGTTCAGCATTGCATTATATGATGATTTGGTGTATAATCCACTTTTCTGAAAGGGTGGAAAATCATGAATCTAAGCTTTGTTGCTATGATGCTCATAGGCTTTGTCCTGACAGGCTTATCGGGCCTCATAATATTGCCGTGGTTAATTAGACTGAAAGCGAGCCAGACAGAGAGGTCTGACGGGCCCCAATCCCATTTGGGAAAAACAGGGACTCCGACAATGGGAGGTATCATGTTCCTCGTGGTATTTCTCATTCTGTCCATATACCTGTCCTTCCAAAGCCGGGCGGTCATTCCTATTGTCATATCAACTCTGGGCTTTGGTCTGGTGGGATTTTTGGATGATTATATTAAAGTGGTAAAGAAGCGTTCCCTGGGACTCCGGGCCTGGCAGAAAATGGCACTGCAGTTCATCGTGGCGGGCATTCTAATTTATGACATTTCTATCACCACGGAGCTGCCCTTCGACATGATGGTGCCTTTCTCAGCCCTGTTTTCTGCAGACGCATCCGATGTATATATTAATTTCGGCGTGGCTACTGTTCCTCTCTTATTCATCATTATTCTGGGAACGGTTAATGGGGCCAACTTTACGGACGGCCTGGACGGCCTGCTGAGCTCCGTTTCCCTTGTGATCTGCATTTTTATTGGCCTGGCGGCCTCAAAGCTGGGGATTCGTATTTCTCCGGCGGCAGGGGCTATGGCGGGGGCTCTTCTGGGCTTCCTCCTTTATAATTGGCATCCGGCCAAGGTTTTCATGGGGGACACGGGTTCCCTTGCCCTGGGAGGCTTTATTGTGGCGGCCATGCTGGTTATGAAGCTGCCCCTCTGCATTGTTTTTGTAGGTTTTATCTTCCTGGCGGAAGTGCTGTCAGTCATTATACAGGTCCTGTATTTCAAGGCTACGAAGGGGAAGCGGTTCTTCCGGATGGCGCCCATCCATCACCACTTTGAGCTGGGGGGCTGGAGCGAGGTGCAGGTGGTCCTGGTCTTTTCCTTGGTCACGGCAGTATTTTGTGCCATTACTTATGTGATGATTTGATTTTTTTGACTGTGGTTAGAGATGAATATGCGGAATCAGGATTTTCAAGTGAATGGGGCCGTCCTTGTGGTCGGTACCGGAAAAAGTGGAATTTCAGCCTCTCGCCTCCTTCTTTCGAAGGGGGTTCCTGTTATCCTTTTTGACGAGAAGGATAGGGATGATAAGGACCAGGTTAGACAGAATTTTCCTCAGGATGCAGAGATTGAGCTGGCATTTGTGGAATTGGGAGAGGACAGGCTGAAGGGAATATCTGCGGCTGTTCTCAGTCCCGGCGTGCCTACAGACGGCAGGCTCGCGGAGCTTCTCAAGGAAAAGGGGATTCCCCTCTATGGAGAGGTGGAGCTGGCATGGCAGTTTTCCCGGGGGGATGTATTGGCGGTTACCGGAACCAATGGAAAAACCACCACGACAGCCCTGCTAGGGGAGATATTAAAGCATTTCGCGGAAAGTGCCGGCGAGGCGCTTTCGGAGCGCAAGGTTTTTGTAGTGGGGAATATTGGCTTCCCCTATACCGATATTGTGGATGAGACGGAGGAGAATTCTCTCATTGCGGCAGAACTCAGTTCCTTTCAATTAGAGACTATTAAACGGTTTCATCCCAGGGTTTCTGCTATATTAAACCTGACGCCAGATCATCTGGACCGCCATCACAGTATGGAGAATTATGCGCTGGCCAAGGAGAGAATTGCAGAGAATCAGGGGCCGGAGGACGCGGTAGTCCTGAATTACGATGATGAACTGACCCGGAGCTTTGCGGAGGAGACGACAGTCCCTGTGGTCTTTTTCACGAGAGATCCCGATGTGGATGCAATTCGTCAGAAGTTTCCCGACCGGGAATTTGTCTATCTCAAGGGCGATGACATATATTATAATGAAACACACGTTATCAATGTCCGGGATCTACATCTGCTGGGCAGCCATAATTATGAGAATGTTATGGCCGCGGTGGGTATGACGGCCCGTTACGGGGTGCCCATGGAGGTTATTCGGGAGGCGGTCAGGGAATTCCGTGCGGTTGAGCATAGGATTGAGTTTGTCCGCTCCGTGGATGGGGTAGATTACTATAATGATTCCAAGGGGACCAATCCGGATGCGGCCATTAAGGCTGTTATGGCCATGAACCGGAAGACCCTTTTGATTGGCGGCGGATTTGATAAGAAGCTGCCCTTCGATGATTGGGTCAAGTGTTTTGAGGGACGTGTCGAGCTGTTGGTTTTGATAGGACAGACTGCTGACGCCATTGCCGAGTGCGCGGATAAATATGGTTTTCATTCCTATGTGAAGGCGGAGAGCCTGGAGGATGCCGTCCGTATCTGCCATGAAAATGCACTTTCCGGCCAGGCGGTACTTCTTTCCCCTGCCTGTGCCAGCTGGGGAGTTTTCAAGAATTATGAGGAGCGGGGGCGTTTATTTAAGGAATACGTGAACAGCCTGCCGTCGAATTCCGGGGAACAGTGACATGAAAAAGAAGAAAACAGGGGCACTGGATCACAGCCTTCTGATATCAGTGATATTCTTACTTCTTTTTGGACTAATTATGGTTTATTCCGCTAGTTCTTATGAGGCTAGTGTTAATGCTAATATAAAGGATTCCACCTATTATCTGAATAGTCAGCTCCGTGCTACATTAATCGGATTTGCCTTTATGATGGTAATATCCTATGTTGACTATCATTTTTTCAAAAAGACGGCGATTATGGCCTATGTGGGGGCATGCGGATTGATTATTCTTGTCCTGTCCCCTCTCGGAATAACCAGAAATGGTGCCAGGAGATGGCTGAATCTGGGCTTGTCCCTGCAGCCTGCAGAGGTTGCAAAACTTGCCGCCATCATCTTTTTCGCCACTCTAGTCTGCTCAAAAAAATATGATATCACGAAAGACCTGTGGGGGATCGTAAAATGTCTGGCCCTTGCCGCTCTTCCCACCGGGCTTATATTTGTGATTACCCGGAACCTGAGTTCCGCCATTATTGTTTTCGGCATTGCATATATTATGCTCTACGTGGCATCGCCCAAGTCCTGGTACTTTGTGGTTGCCATTCTGATTATGCTGGCCATTGCCGCATTTTTTGTATATATGGTGTCGAGCGGTACACTGACGGAAGAGCAGTCTTTCCGATTTGTCCGAATAAAGGCCTGGCTCAAGCCGGAGGCCTACTCTTCGGGAAGCGGCTATCAGACCCTTCAGTCCCTATATTCCATTGGATCAGGTGGAATATTTGGAAAGGGTCTGGGTCAGAGCACCCAGAAACTGGGATTCGTGCCGGAGGCCCAGAATGATATGATTTTCTCTATCATTTGTGAGGAATTGGGGCTTTTCGGGGCAGTTGCCGTCATCTTTATGTTCGTGGTTCTCATTTGGAGATTAATGGTTGTAGCCAATAATGCCCCTGATGAATATGGCGCCATGCTGGTGGTAGGCGTGATGGCACATATTGCAATTCAGGTGGTATTGAACATTGCCGTTGTCACTAATACAATTCCCAATACAGGAATTACACTGCCCTTTATTTCCTATGGAGGGACTTCGGTCTTGTTCCTCCTAATCGAAATCGGGATTGCCTTGAATGTATCCAGGCATGTGAATAATACCTAAAGAATGACCGGCAGAAGTGCGGAGGGGGTTAGCGGGGTTGAGGAAAGATGGTCATAAAGGGCTTCGAAGGCTCATCATTGTCCTTGCGCTAATTGCCCTTCTTCTTTTGGCCTTTCTCTATCTGAGAGAGCATTATATGGTGACTGAGGTCCATGTTACCGGTAACACGCGTTATACGGAAGAGGAGATTAAGGACTTTGTCATGTCCGGCTTTCTGGGGGACAATTCCCTTTATCTCAGCTACCGCTACAGGGACAGGCCTATTAAGGATATCCCTTTCATTGAAAGAATCGATGTGGAGGTGGAATCGCCCCATGTAGTTACCATTGCCGTTTACGAAAAGGCTATAGCGGGATATGTGAATTTTTTGGATTATTACATGTATTTCGACAGGGATGGCATTATTGTGGAGAGCTCCACACGGGAAATGGAGGGGGTTCCCCAGGTGACCGGCCTGGAATTCAGGCATTGTATTGTAAATGAACCCTTACCTGTGGATAATCCCAAGGTTTTTGACGATATTCTGGCCATTACCCAGCTTTTGACCAAATATGACATTATGACGGACAGGATTTTCTTCGCGGGAAATGGCAGCATCACTCTTTTCTTTGGAGACGCCAGGGTTGCAATTGGCACCATGGATAATATTGATGAAAAGATGGTGAGGCTAAAGTATATTGTTCCCGAGCTGGATGGGCTGGTGGGGGTCCTGCATATGGAGAATTATAGCGAGGATAATGACGACACCTACATTACCTTTGATAAGGATTATGTGGAAGACGGGGATAAGTCATTATCTCAGGATAACTTTCCGGAGCAGGACGGCAGCCAATTAGAGGAAGAATTCTCTGATTAGGCGGATTCTTCATGTAGAGTGAGGGTTTCTCACGGGAGAGGAGGGATTTAAAAATAGGGTTGATTTCTTTACAAAGAAATTGTATTATTACTAGTTGAAACGAGTATGTTTTTGACAATTGAGTAGTAGTGTTGCAGGGTATCGTGGATTATTGTGAAGGAGGAGTTTTCCGTGCTAGAGATAAAGGAAGATGTAACGCAGTCCTCTTGCAAAATACTTGTGGTTGGAGTTGGCGGCGCAGGTAATAACGCTGTTAATAGGATGATTGATGAGAAAATCGAGGGTGTGGATTTTCTGGGAGTCAATACGGATCAACAGGCCTTGAAGCGTTGTAAGTCACCTAGACTGCTTCAGATAGGAGAGAAGCTGACTAAGGGACTTGGTGCCGGTGCCAAACCCGAGATCGGAGAGAAGGCGGCTGAGGAGAGTCAGGACGAACTGACAAATGCGGTTGACGGTTATGATATGCTTTTTGTCACCTGTGGAATGGGTGGCGGCACGGGAACCGGAGCTGCTCCTGTTATAGCCAGAATAGCCAGAGAGAAGGGAATTTTGACGGTTGGTGTTGTCACCAAGCCTTTCAAGTTCGAGGCAATGGCACGGATGAGGAATGCCCAGTCCGGAATTGAGAAACTGACGGAGGCTGTGGACACTCTCATTGTTATCCCCAATGACAAGCTTTTGGATGTGGTGGATAGGAATACCTCTTTTGAGGACGCACTGAAGAAGGCCGATGAGGTTCTGCAGCAGGCTGTACAGGGCATCACGGATCTGATTAATGATTCTTCCCTTATTAATCTGGACTTTGCCGATATCCGCACTGTTATGAAGGATAAGGGTATCGCCCATATCGGAATTGGTATGTCTAAGGGCGAGAATAAGGCCACTGAGGCAGTTAAGCTGGCTGTGGAGAGTCCTCTTCTGGAGACCACTATTGTCAATGCTACTGACGTTATCATTAATCTGGCCGGAAATGTATCCCTGTTTGACGCGGCTGAGGCTGCAAATTTCGTACAGACCCTGACAGGAGAGGATACAAATGTTATCTTTGGTGTGACCATGGGTTCCAAGGATGCCAAGGATTCCGATTTCGTAAAGATTACGGTTATTGCTACCGGTATTAAGGATCAGAAGGAGCTTCAGGAGCAGGAGGCCGCCCAGGCTGCCGCCGCTAAGCAGCAGGCTATGAGTGGAATCAAGTATCCCGGATTCAAGCCGACTCAGGCTATTTCTCCTTTCAATCCCGGTAACAGTTCCTATAGTATGCCTACTACACCGGTTGCTAATAATATGCCCAAGAAACCGATTTTTGGCGTGACAAATGGTAAGGTTCCTGATAAGACTATGAAGACGATTCAGGTTCCTGATTTTCTGAAGAGAAGTTAAAGTCCTATAGAAAGAGACATCGACATGAAATGTCCCTATTGCAACAATGACAATACCAGGGTCATAGATTCCAGACCCTCCAATGAGGATAACTCCATTCGCCGCCGCAGAATCTGTGATTTCTGCGGCAAGCGTTTCACGACCTATGAAAAGGTGGAGACGATTCCCCTTATGGTGATCAAAAAGGATAATAATCGGGAGACCTATGAACGGGCAAAGATTGAGAACGGTGTTCTTTTGGCCTGCCGTAAGCGTCCTGTGCCTGCCGAGGTGATTGCCAAGCTGGTGGATGAAGTGGAGACGCAGGTATTCAATGCGGGAGAACGAGAGGTTCGTTCTTCCGCTATTGGTGAACTTGTCATGAAAAAGCTGAAGGATATTGATGCGGTTGCCTATGTACGCTTTGCTTCGGTTTATCGTGAGTTTAAGGACATCAATTCTTTTATGGAGGAATTGAAGAAGGTATTGCAGTAAGGGGGACAGTTGGAGAAATTCGGACAAGGCCGGCTCATTCATTCGAAGCTCTTTTGGTCCCTTGCTTTTGTGCTGACTGCTTTTATCTGGGGCTTTGCTTTTGTTGTCGTAAAGGATTCTCTGGACGTAGTGCCAACCATGCATTTGCTGGCCTTTCGCTTTTCTATCGCATTCATTGGCCTTATTATTATTTTTCATAAAAGGCTTTCCCGGACAAATCGACAAAACTTGATACAGGGGATTATTCTGGGTTTTTTTCTCTTTTCTTCCTATGCCCTGCAGACTTATGGCTGTAAATATACGACTGCGGGCAAGAATGCTTTTCTGACTACAATCTATGTCATTCTCGTTCCTTTTCTGTCCTTCTTGATATTTCGTAAGAGAGTCAATCGCTGGCATATTTTTTCGGCAGTGCTATGTGTGATTGGAATTGCACTTTTGACCCTGAAGGCGGAGTCAGGGGTGAATATAGGCGACATTCTGACACTTTGCTGTGGTTTCACTTTTGCTGTACATATTGTGTATATTGACCGCTTTACCTTGAACTCGGATCCGGTGCTTTTGACCATATTTCAGATGGGAACGGTGGCTTTGATTTCATGGATTTCGGCTTTTGTCTTTGAGGGAAATCCTTTTGCGGGTATTCAATATAGTGGGAATTTCCTGATTAGTATGCTATATCTGGGTCTTCTCAGTACTCTTTTGGGTTTCCTTATTCAGACGGTGGGACTCAAGTATATGCATCCGGTGACGGCTACTGTGATTCTGTCTCTGGAGTCTGTTTTTGGAGTGCTTTGTTCCGCTATCTTCCTTCAGGAGGAGATTAGTCTGAGGATGCTTGCAGGCTGTGCTTTGATGTTTGTGGCTATTATTATTGCGGAGGTCCTGGGCGAGGATAAGCAGGGGGATGAAGAGATAAGTGGCCATATAGAAAAGGATGTTGGACATGCTTCTTGATATTTTTTATCCGACCTGGTGTGCCCGGTCGGTTTATGAGCTGGACTTTGAAGCTTTATACAGAAAGGGCTTTAGGGGGATTATTTTTGATGTGGATAATACTCTTGTGCCCCATGACGCCCCGGCGGATGAGAGGGCACGGGAGCTTTTTCTCCGGCTGCACGATATTGGCTTCCGCTGTGTGCTGGTGTCCAATAATAAGGAGCCCCGGGTCAAGAGCTTTAAGGAAGACGTGATCTATACGGATTATGTCTATAAGGCGGGCAAGCCTTTGAAGAAGGGCTATCTGGCGGCTATGGAGCGGATGGGTACGGATGAAAGGACTACCCTGTGCATTGGGGATCAGATTTTCACGGATACCTGGGGCGCGGGCCGGGTGGGAATTAAGACTATTCTGACTAAGCCTATTAATCCTAAAGAAGAGATTCAGATTGTTTTGAAACGGATTCCGGAGAAGCTGGTGCTGTATTTTTTCCGGAAGAGCGGCAGGAAGGTGCCTTGGTGAAAGAGGGCTGAATTTGGGTTTGGTGAAGGGATTTCGAAGATTTTCTTTGCCGGAAGGTGGTTTATATGGAGATAAGCGGAAGGACAAGAGTTTTGGGCATTATAGGGGATCCTATAGATCATTCCAGGTCACCTGCCCTGCACAATTTGTTTGCTAAGGCAGAGGGTATAGATACGGTCTATGTACCATTTCCCCTGAAAAGCGGAAATGTGGGGGATGCCCTGGCCGGGGCTCACGCCCTTCATGTGGCCGGCCTGAATGTGACTATGCCCCACAAAAAGGCGGTAATTGAATATTTGGACGGAATAGATCCTGCTGCGGAGGCTCTCGGGGCTGTGAATACCCTGGTGAGGACTGAGCGGGGCTATCGGGGCTATAATACCGATGTGGTTGGCTTTGAGAAGGAGCTTAAGGGCTTTCAGACAGATTTTGAAGGACAGGAGGCCATTGTTATCGGCGCCGGAGGGGTGTCGGGCCCCGTGATTCATGTGCTGCAGTCCATGAAACTGTCTCATATCTGGCTCCTAAACCGAACGGTGGAGAAGGCGGAGGAGAAGTTTGGCCATATCTCGAATGTGACTGTGCTGCCTCTGGACGGCTTCCGGGAAATTCCTGAGGGCAGGCATCTTTGTGTGCAATGCACCGGAGTTGGAATGGGGGCGAGTATCGGCAGGGCGCCTATAGAGGATCCGGGCTTTTATAAGAGGATTGGCAAGGCTGTTGACCTTATCTATAGCCCCGAAGAGACTGAATTTATGAGGCTTGTAAGGGAGGCCGGGGGAGAGGCGAAGAATGGTTTGGAAATGCTTCTGTACCAGGCTGTGGAGAGCTACCGGCTCTTTACAGGGCATCAGGTGTCCCCGGAGACCGTGGAAATGGCGGGAAAGGCCGTATGTGATGTCTGAAGGACGGGGATATAGCTGGTCCCGGTCGCAAAACTGCGGGAAGGCGGTTTGTGATGTCTAAACCGTCGGAAAGCGGCCCGTGATGTTTAAACCGTCGGGAAGCGGCCCGTGATGTCAAAACCGTCGGAAAGCGGCTTGTGATGTTTAAATCATCGGAAGGCGGCTCGTGATGTCTAAATCATCGGAAAGCGGCCCGTGATGTCAAAACCGTCGGGATGCGGCCCGTGATGTCTAAATCATCGGAAGGCGGCCCGTGATGTCTAAACCCCGGTGGAATTTAGGGGATGAAATGGTTTGGACTCGCCCTATGGGGAAGACCCCTTCGGCGGCGAAAATATTGTGGCTGAGAAGGATCTGGCCACGCGGGGCGGGAGGGATTTGAGAACGAGATTTCCTGTCGTAATCCGCAAAAAAATAATTAAAAAAGGATTGGAACTTGAAAATGAGTCGAATTATTCTGGAAGGATTTATGGGAGCGGGAAAGAGTGCCTGCGGCAGAACCCTATCTAAAGAGCTTCTGCTTCCCTATATGGATACGGACAGAGAAATCGAGAAAAGGGAGAAGAAGAAAGTTTCTGCTATTTTTGAGGAATTTGGGGAAGAATATTTTCGGAAAGCGGAGACTGCCTTAATGAAGGAGCTTGCAGAGGGTAGCAAATGTCATAATGGGGTGATTTCCGTAGGCGGCGGTCTGCCTATCAGGGAGGAAAACCGGTATTGGATGCAGAAGGCCGGGATTGTGGTTTATCTAAAGCTCTCACCGGAGCTTTTGATTAACCGGCTTGAAGGGACGGAGTGGAGACGGCCTATGCTAAAAGGCGGTGTGAGGGAGAAGGTGGAGTCGCTTCTGCCGGTCAGGGAGCCTATGTATATTGAGGCCGCAGACTATGTGCTGGACACGGATGGCATGGATATCGTGGGTGTAGTGAATCAATTAAAGCTCATTTGCCATGGCAGGAGTTCTCTCCCCAGACGGGAAAGGGCATAGGATTCGGAATTTCATGGGAAATTCCGAATACGTATGCGGCCAGTCCTCGCGAAGCGATGGGCGTGTCCTGCGGAGGGCGCCGGATTTCCGAATGGAGTTTCTTGCCGCACTCGGAAAGTTATGGAATTCCGAGGCCAATGCTATTTGGAAATGCTAGTGCTTTCCCCAGGCGGGACGTCATACTATTTGGAAGTTTTTGAGCCCGCCCTGGGTGGGCCGGCGATAAGAGGCAGAGTGTGCACCTGGATCTGGCTTGATTATTTAGGAGGAAATGGATATGCGAAAGATACTAGTGATGAATGGACCTAACTTGAATTTCCTCGGTATTCGGGATAAGGAGGTTTATGGGACAGAGTCCTATGACTCCCTGATTCAGGAGATCCACGAACATGCCGCAAAAATCGGAGTGGTGGCTGACTGCTTTCAATCCAATTCAGAGGGAGCCCTTATCGATCGGATTCAGCTAGCCTATTACGATGGAACGGAGGGGATTGTCATCAACCCCGGGGCCTATACTCATTATAGTTATGCCCTTCGGGATGCGCTGGATTCCTATCATACCTTTCCCAAGGTGGAGGTTCATATTTCCGATATTCATGCAAGGGAGAGCTTCCGCAATGTCTCCGTGACGGCTGAGGCCTGCGAGAAACAGATTGTGGGTCATGGCTTTAAGGGATATTTGGAGGCTATGGATTTCATCGTTGACAGTTTGGAGCACAGCGTGTAAACTAATTATTCAGAAATGATGCAGCCGTACAAGTTAGTGTTGTTACTGGATATGTATATTTCAATGGTTAACAGTACTATAGGATGAGAAGGACGGCACTAGTAGGAGACGAAGCATTTCGTTATCCTTTATGACAGAACTTAGGAGGAAAGATTGGATGGTATCTGCAGGTGATTTTAGGAATGGACTTACCGTTGAGATTGACGGAACGGTATATCAGATTATCGAATTTCAGCATGTTAAGCCCGGTAAGGGAGCCGCTTTTGTTCGGACCAAGTTGAAGGATGTTATTAATTCGGGCGTTGTGGAAAAGACATTCCGTCCTACGGAGAAGTTCCCCCCGGCTCATATTGACAGGAAGGAAATGCAGTATCTTTACAGTGATGGGGATCTCTATAATTTCATGGATCCGGAGAGCTTTGAGCAGATCTCTATAGGTCAGGATGTTATAGGAGATGCCATGAAGTTTGTGAAGGAGAATGATTCCTGCAAGATTTTCTCCTATAATGGTTCCGTTTTCTCTGTGGAGCCTCCTCTCTTTGTGGAGCTGGAGGTTACTGAGACAGAACCTGGATTCAAGGGTGATACGGCTACCGGCGCTTCTAAGCCCGCCACCGTGGAGACAGGTGCCCAGGTTTCTGTACCTCTTTTCGTGAATCAGGGAGATATAATTAAGATCGATACCCGTACGGGTGAATATCTGTCAAGAGTATAAGGCTTGGGATTCTGACAGGGCGGATTTCTGATTTCGAGGTTTGATTCGGACTTTTAGTCTTGTTTCCGGCTTTGTGCCGGATTTCCGGTTTGTGGTCGGATTTCGGTTTTATTTAGATATTTCGGATTTGTAATTTTGCACTGGTACTGTCACTTCGGTGAGAGCCGGGTGGCAGTGCCGGGCACTTTTCTCAATTTTTTCATTTTATCAAATCGTATAAGCCGTGAGGAGCCTGGACCAGGGCTATAATTCGGCGGTTAACCCACTTATTATTACGGATTTTCATTAGTTCATATTATAATCTGTGGAAGGTTTTTTGGAAGTAATACAAATCGGTTATCAAATCGTATAAGCCGTGAGGAGCCTGGACCAGGGCTATAATTCGGCGTTTAATCCACTTATTATTACGGATTTTTGCTAGTTCACATTATTCTGCGGAATGATTTTTGGTTGCGGAAGGAGGCTCCGGACAGGAATTGAAAAGATTCTCTATGGCATTTTCTGCGTAGGTTAGAGTCACAGCCTCAGAAGGCTTCGCGTCCCCATGGGTCATGGAGACAGTCTCAGGGGGCTTCGCGTCCCCATGGGTCATGGACACAGTCTCAGGGGGCTTCGCGTTCCCATGAGGCCATGGACGACAATAGCCTTAGAGGGCTTCGTGTCCATATGAGGCCATGGACACAGCTTCAGAGGGCTTCGCGTCTCTATGAGGCCCATGGACACAGCCCATCACAGGCGGCCAGGCCTGACTATTGGGCGAAGCCGAAACAGAGTGATAGGGTATTTTCCTTATTTGATTGCCTGTTCGAGATATGGCAGTGAAACAGCTGTTATTTGAGACTCCTTTTTAACAATATTATCTGCGCTATTAGCGCCAAGAAAGGAGATTTATGGGTATTCAGGTTTGTTTTAAGGAAGGGGGCTGCGCCTATCTGACACAGCCCGATTATGAGGGATTTCGAAGGGAGGTGATGGATAAGCTCCGGGATATTTGCGGAGAAGAGTTTGATGTCCACGAGGTTAAGGCCTTGAAGAATAATGGCCTGGAATTATATGGAGTGGCCATTCTAGCTGAAGGAAGCAGGATTTCCCCTACCATATATCTGGAGGGCTTTTATGAGGAGTATTGCAAGGGCAATATGACTATAGACGAGGCGGTGAATGGGGTTTTACGGATTTATAGCGCCAATGCCCGCATGGAGTCACCGGATGTCCAGTCCTTCGGGAATTTTGACTACATGTCGGACAAGTTAGTATGCCAGCTGGTGAATTATGAGAAGAACCGGGAACTCTTAGAGAGCCTGCCTCATCGCAGATATCTGGACTTTGCCCTCATATATTGCGTATTTCTGGGAAATACCGGCCAGGGAATAGGGACGATTACGGTGAGGAATGAACACATTAGGGCCTGGAATGTCTGTGAGGAGGAGCTTTACCGCATAGCCTTCCAGAACACAATTCGGATTTTTAAGCCTGTGGTGCATGATTTCGGGGATATTGTTTCGAAGATTATAGAGAAGGAGGGCTGTGAGCTTTCCTCCGATAATTTGCTGGAAGGCGATCTTTTGAATGTAGGGAAGGGGGAGTCGGAATTTGGGCCAGGGGCATCACCCATGTATGTCCTGACTAATGAGCAGGGATATAGGGGTGCCTCCTGTATTCTGTATCAGGATCTTTTGAAGGATATTTCGGCCCGACTGGATACAGACCTCTTCCTTCTCCCTTCTTCCATTCATGAATTCATTCTGATTCCTTTCCGTTCCGACATTGAGCCTTCTGAACTTGAGGAGCTTGTCACGTCTGTTAACCGTACTGCCGTGGGTGTGGAGGATTATCTATCCGACCATGTTTACCGGTATTTCAGAGATAGGGACCAAATCTGCCAGCTCTAATATAGGGCGGTTTTCCAAATCATTTATCAGATTCAGATTATTATGTAATAATGGTTTTGCGATTGTTATAGGGAAAGGTAATAACAAATCCGGCACTTTTGCAGGATATGCTTCTCGTCTGGGGAGATTCTTGCCGGATATGGATTTTCTTTATCCTTTGGATTTTTGAATGTAGAAAGGAAGCGCATTCGGAAATCCCGAGCCCCGCGCGGGACACGCCTGGGGGGACATGAGGTTCGACTCGTTATTCAGGGAAATCCCGAGCCCCGCACGGGACGCGCCCATCGTTTCGCGAGGGCTGGTCGCGTACGCATCCCGAATTTCTGATGAAATTCGGAATGCTATGGAATTTTTCACAGAATTTTAACAGACTTTTGCGGGGTTAGAATTGTAAAAGTCAGATTTTTGTGATATGATATGCAAACGTCAGGCGGAACGGAGACGCTCCGCCTGTACGAAAATGCGTTTGTAGCTCAGATGGATAGAGCACAGGCCTCCGACGCCTGGTGTCAAGGGTTCGAGTCCCTTCAGACGCATTTTTTTATTCCCTTATAGCCGTTTTTGAATGGGTATTTGGGAATATAATTATTGCCCTATTTTCGTGTAGGCTGGGAGCTAAAGCTTTAAGGGATTTCTTCTTCCCGATGAAGTCTAGGCGACAGCCCCTCATCGAAGGCCGCTAGGCCTGAGATGTGGGAGAAACCAAATCGAGCAGGAGGGTGTTCTTCTCCTATTTGATTTGGATTAGGAGCAAAGTCTGGTCTGTATACCTATTCTTCATCGAGGCAACAAGGCGGAATCAATTGGGATAAGTCTTTGAACCTGAGAAGGCAGGATTGGTCAGGAGATAGCTTCTCCACTCGATTATGGGACTGGAAGAGATTTTTAGCACGATGTGTATGTCGGAAAAGAGGTTTTATGAGAGATAAGAATTCAGAACAGGGATCATTTTTTAGTGGACGCCGGCAGTATCTGGCAATCGGAGTACTTTTTGTAATTTTGGTTATTGTTTTGGTGGTCTTCAGTATTTTCCGGGGCGGAAGCTCTTCTAAGGAGGATACGGCGGCTAAGGCGACCGGGGATGAGATAGGAACTGAGCCTCTGGAGGTACCGGAGGATGCTAAGCTGGAAAAGAATGCCCATGAGGATGTCAATGAGTTCTTTAACCGCTACTACAAGGCTATGGCAGCGGGAGATGTGGACACCATGATTGAGATGGGCAATGTCATGGATGAGGATGATAAGACGAGGACCAAGGCTAAGGCCAATTTCTATGAGGATTACAGGAATATGTCCTGCTTTACGAAGCCCGGACCGGAAAAGAATTCCTATGTGGTTTTTGTCTATTATGAGATAAAGGTCAAGAATATTGATACTCTTGCACCGGGACTTACCACCTATTATCTGTGTACTGCGGCAGATGGCTCTCTCTATCTGAAGGATCTCAGTCTGCTTCCGCAGAATATGAGGGATTACATTGGAGCCATTACCAATCAGGAGGATGTGCAGAACCTGCTGACGACGGTTCAGGAGCTCTATGACACCAATACCAAGGCGGATCCCACTCTGGCTGCTTTCATGAGTAATGTGAAGGAGCGTATTGAGATGGCGGCCGCTGAGGAGCGGGCGAATACCGGAGAAGGCGGAGAAGCGGCTGCTACCACTGCTGTTTCTGAGGTTCAGGTCAAGACTACTAAGGCCGTTAATATCCGCTCCGGCCCTTCACAGGATACGGAGAAGATTGCCTCAGCCGCTGCGGGAGACACCTTTGTCAGGATCAGTGAGGAAGGCGAATGGAGTAAGATTCGCTATAATGACGGTGAAGCCTATATTAAGTCCGAGTTCCTGTCTACCGCTGAGGGCGATACGGTTGTGAGCGGTGAGGTTCAGTCCCAGAATGGTGAGGAGAGTGCGGAAAGTGCTCCCGCTGAGTCCTCTTCCTCTTCCTCTTCAG
This sequence comes from Lachnospiraceae bacterium, assembly GCA_024680595.1. Lineage (GTDB taxonomy): Bacteria > Bacillota > Clostridia > Lachnospirales > Lachnospiraceae > NK4A144. Next base: position 21,180 of record JAILCB010000081.1, read on the forward strand.
GTGGTTCTGTCACGGTTAAGGAAGCCGCTTCTATCAGAGGCTCAGCCAGCACGGATGGCGAGAAGCTGGGAAGTGCCTATAAGGGAGCTATCTTCAAGCTTTTAGGCGAGGAGAACGGCTGGTACAAGATTGACTATAATGGAAAGACCGGATATATTCGGAATGACCTGGCTACAAAGAGCTGATTTAGATATTGGGATTTGATTTCAATAGCACTTTAGGATTTAGAATGAAACCCCCGCGTATGAGGATATACGCGGGGGTTTTTGTGTAGGCTAGGAGCCAAAGTCTCGTCGGCGTGCTTGCACGCCAGAGAGACCTTGGCGACAGCCCATCATCGAAGGCCCGTAGGGCCTGAGATGTGGGAGAAGCTGGAATCGAGAGGGGGGCTTTCTTCCCCTCTCGATTAGCACAAGACCGGCAAGCGAATGCATGCTTGCATGCAAATTCATTTGCCGGTCGTAAGAACATGGAGCACGAAATGCGGAATGTTCGCGTGTGGAATCGAGAGGGGGTATCCCCCCCTCTCGATTAGTATCAGGCCATTATGGAAGGCCATTAGGCAGGATGGAATTCACAAGGTGCAGACTGCGGAAGGCCTTATTATGATGGAAGGCCATTATGGTTCGATTCGCTAGTCCGCCTCTACAGGGGTAAACTCAAATTTGGTTACGTCGAAA
>JAILCB010000084.1 GCA_024680595.1 Lachnospiraceae bacterium
GCTGTCATTGATTTTTCCGGTGCCCCTATTTGTCAGAAACAGGCAATTATGTCTGCCGCAAAGCTTGGCAGAGTTGTTTTCCTTGGAATTTCCCATCAGGGCCTGGAATTAACTGAGAAGGAAGTTGACATGATTATGAGACGGCAGCTTAGCGTAAAGGGCTCCTGGAATTCATTTACCAAACCCTTCCCCGGCAGCGACTGGACCGGATCTATTGAGTTATATGAGAAATATGGAATGACGGCAAAGGATATTATCAGTCATCGTTTAAGTCTTGATGAAGCTCCCGAGATTTTCAACAAGATTGCAGCAGGCGGGTATTTCTTTAGTAAGATTATGTTTTTCCCCAATGGGAGATAAATAAGGAGGGGCTACGATGAATAAGTACTATATGGGAATAGATGCAGGAACACACTGAATCAGAGTAGGCATATGTGACAATACCGGTAATTTCATTGCTATGAATGAAGTGGAGCATCCCACATTCTATCCTGTGCCCGGCCAGGCGGAGCAGAACGCAGAGCATTGGTGGGTCGGATTAAAAGAGGCTCTCCGCAATTGTCTGAATGAGATTACAGATGAGCAGAGGAAGAATATAATGGTAGGATGCGTATGCGCAACATCCTCCACCGTTATTCCCGTTAATGAAGATATTAATCCCTTGATGCCGGCCATTCTCTGGATGGATAACCGCGCTGTGAAGCAGGCCGACAGGATTAATGCAACCGGGCATCCTATATTGAAGTATTGTGGCGAAGAAGTTTCTCAGGAGTGGATGATTCCGAAGACTCTCTGGATCAAGGAAGAGAAGCCTGAAATTTATGGCAGGGCTTACAAGGTCATCGAGCAGCTTGATTATCTGAATTACAAGTTGTGCGGAGTTCTTTCTTCCTCAATCTGTCAGGCCACCTGCAAGTGGAACTATGTCAAGTCAGAGGGCGGATTTATCGCTGATTTCATGACCAAAATCGGTCTCGAGGATTATCAGGAGAAGCTGGTAACTGACGTAAAGAAGATTGGCGAGCCTCTCGGAAAGATTACCGGCGAGCTGGTAAGGGAATTCGACCTGAATCCGGATTTGATGATTGTCCAGGGGGCCATTGATGCCCATATGGCTATGTTTGGTCTGAATGTGGTTGATACAAATAAGATCGGCGTCATCATGGGAACAAGCTTTGTCCATCTCTGTCTTGCGGCAGACAAGCGGGAATACAAGGGAATCTGGGGACCCTATGACAGCGCTGTTATTGATAATCTCTGGCTGCTGGAGGGCGGACAGATTTCAGCGGCATCCGTCCTGGACTGGTTCCAGAATAATTTCTATAAGGGTGAGTCCTATGAGACTATCATTACAGAGGCAGAAAAGATAAAGCCCGGCTGCGACGGCTTAGTAGCTCTTGACTTCTTCCAGGGCAACAGAACACCCTACAAGACGGCAAGGGCCAAGGGGGTTTACTATGGCCTGAATCTGAGTCATACTAAGTCCCATATGTATCGGGCTCTTCTGGAGGCAGTGGCCTTTGGAACCGCAAATATCATCAAAAACTTCGAGGATCAGGGATATCCGGTGGACAGCCTGATTGGTTGCGGCGGTGTCACGAAAAACCGTCTGTGGATGCAGATTATCGCAGATGTAACCGGCAAGCCCATCATTGTCAATAAGGAACTGCAGGCCGGAGTCTTAGGATGTGGCGTTGTGGCGGCAACCTATGGCGCTTTTGACGGAGATTTCCAAAAGGCCGCAGATGCCATGGTTCATCCGGATGTGATTATTGAGCCGGATATGGCTGTCCATGAGGTTTATAAGCCCGTATTTGCCAAATATCTGGAGCTCTATGCAAATCTTGCCGATATGATGGAGCGGGATTGAGAAATTCGGTCCAGACCTGAATACCAAGAGGAAGAAAGAAGAAAGGTGAGGTGTATTATGACAAATCAGGAGATTCTATCCCATATCGATCACACATTATTAAAGCAGGTTTCCACCTGGGAAGGCATTCAGAAAATTTGCGAGGAAGCAATTCAGTATCAGACGGCCTCCATCTGCATTCCTCCCACATATATTGAGAGAGTGAAGAAAACCTATGGCGATAAGGTGAATATCTGTACCGTAATCGGCTTCCCGAATGGTTACAATACAACGGAAACCAAGGTCTTTGAGGTAAAGGATGCCATTGAAAAGGGCGCATCCGAAGTCGATATGGTTATAAATCTCTGCCATGTCAAAAATGGCGACTTCGATAAGGTTACGGATGAGATTAAGGCCCTAAAGAAGGCCGCCGGCAGCAAAATCCTTAAGGTGATTGTCGAGACCTGCTTTTTGACTGAGGATGAGAAGATTAAGGTCTGCCAGTGTGTAACGGATGCCGGTGCCGATTATATCAAGACATCTACCGGCTTTGGTACAGGCGGGGCAACCATCGAGGATATTAATCTGTTTGCCAAGCATATCGGACCCTCTGTAAAGATGAAGGCTGCAGGCGGGGTAAAAACAAGGGATGACCTGGAAATGTTCCTTGGGGCGGGTTGTGACCGCATCGGAACCAGCTCCGCTGTTGGTATGCTGAAATAAGTAAAGGTATATAATTTCCCTATACAGTATCTTTTCCAAAGCAAATCATAGAAAAGAGGCTCTGCCGGCCTGCCAGCTATTGTAAGCCGCAGAGTCTCTTTTTGTACTGTCCTTAGATATGAAACAAATTGCATTTAAAAAATGATTGTTTTATAATAAGCAAGTTTTTGAGGATTCTATTCATTTTTTGGCTTATTGATTCAAGGAAGAGGAGAGAGCATGGGATTATCAAATGATTATCAGATAATGAGAATTGCCAGAAAATACTATGATTTTCATATTGGGCAGCTGGAAATCGCTCAAGAGGAAGGGATATCAAAATCAACAGTAAGCCGAATACTGAAAAAAGCCCATGAGCTGGGATATGTAACCGTTACTGTCAACTATGACCTTGATAATGTGGATGATTTGGCTGTTCAGATTAAGGATCTATTTAATCTGAAGGAGGTATTTATCGTTCCGAAAATCGTGGATGACGATAATATAGTTATGCAGGATACCTGCCGTGTTCTTGCAGGCCATCTTGATAATTATATAGAGGATGGGGCAACCATCGGGGTATCCTGGGGCAAAACCATGAATTGCCTTTCCCAGTGCATCAGAAATTTACAGGCCAGGCACATTCAGGTTGTGCAGTTAAACGGCAGTGTTTCCAATTATTCCAATCCTACCGGAGCCGTGCAGATTGTCGAGGCCCTGGCGAAAAACGGTAAAGGCGAAAGCTATATGCTGCCTGCACCTGCCATTGTCGATTCCAAAGAGATTGCCGACGTTCTGAGAAAGGATTCCCAGGTAAAAAAAGTGCTGGAAATGGCAGATTCCGCCCCTGTTAACATTTTCTCCATAGGCTCCCTGACAAAGGATTCCATTCTATACAAGGTTGGCTACTTTGACGATGCAACCTATGACCATATGATCGAGAAAGGCGCCGTTGGGGATATTGCATCCCATTTTTTCCGGGAGGATGGGCAAATAGCCGCTTTAGATATGGACGAGAGAGTCATAGGCCTATGCCTTGAGGCTTTTAAGAAAAAGAAATACTCTATTGCCATTGCTGTTGGAAAGAATAAAGTGAAGCCAATTATCGGAGCCTTAAAGGGCGGATACGCAAATATATTATATACGGATGAGGAGACAGCGAAGGAGATACTCCACCAATATGTTTAAATAGAGATCTGAAATCCGGATCCGGCGCTGCCTTAGAATGTGAAACCGGCTGTGCCCTGGGGGGTTGATAGCAGATCCGGCTAACATTCCCGGTGGGCGGCCCTATTGCAATTAAAAAGAATCGAGAGGGGGAAAAGCCCTCTCTCGATTTCGCACGTAAACATTCCGCACTTCGTGCTCCATGTCCTTACGACCGGCAAATGAATTTGCATGCAAGCATGCGTTCGCTTGCCGGTCTTGTGCTAATCGAGGGGTGAATCCCCCCTACCCGATTCCGGCTTCGCCAACATATCAGGCCCTTCGGGCCTTCGATGATGGGCTGTGCCTTGCGTCTCGCGCCCGTGCAAGCACGGAGACGAGACGCAAGGCTCCTATCCTATATCCAATACTTCTTATTTCACCTTTGACGCATCCACCTTGTCTATCAAATTGCCGCTAATGGTGCCGTGCATATCGGCTCCTGTAATGGTCAGCTCCTTCTTGGTCTTGTCATACTTGACCGTATTTGTGGCCAGTTTCCAGGTGTCCTTCTTGCCGTTCTTCAGGTTCACCTTCTTGTCATTTAGCTTACAGGCAAATTTCAGATTATCCTTCTCCGTCTTTCCGGTGAGCTTGCAGTTAGTAATATTGACTTCAGCCCCGGACAGGGCGGTTTCCAGATTCAGGGAATAGGCCAGAAGGGCAATCTTGGCCGTGGTCCCGTCCTGCTTCTTTTTCCACTTAGTGGCATTCTTTATTTCCTTCTGCAGGGCCTTCAGGGTCTTCTTGTCCACAGTCCCGCTCTCCGGCTCGATCTTTGTGATCTGCACATTGAGTATGGTCCCGTTATCGGAAACGGCAACGGCCTGTACCTTTACATTCTCGACCTCATAGATTATGCCGTCCTTGGATACGGTCATTTCCCCCAAAAGGTCTTCCAAATTCTTCTTATTGACCTTTTTGCCAAAGAAAGGGATCTTCTGATAATAGTTCAGCGTAGCCCCGGTGGTACCAATGGCCACCGTTCCCTTATCGGTCTTTCGGTTCTGAAGCATATCCGCTTTAATAATCTCACTTTTTTCCGTTCCCGCCGCCACATCGCTATAGGTAATGGCGAAGGTGGAGAAGAGGTCGGAACTGAAGGGTATCTGATTATTCTGGATATCCGCTTGGGAAACCGAGGCTATAATCTCCGCTTTTCCGTCATGTATCCTCACTACATAGAATATTCTGCTTTTACCGGATGACACCTTGAGGAATTTGGCAGGTACGGCTACTATGAGCTTCAACGGGGTGCCGCATTCCGACACTGTGGTCAGCTGCTGTTCCTCACTGGCACCGGATGGCTTGAGAATTAACAGCTTAAACAGGGATAGATCCACATATTCTGTATTCTCGTCTGTGGATGATGGCAGAAGGGCCTTAACCTTGGCCTTCTCACTATCCTCCGGATCTTCGTCATCGACATTCAGAATGACATCTAGGGAGAAGGAACCGCTACTTCCCAGCGCCTTTATGGCCCCTTCATCCCCCTCTGTGAGCAGACCCTCTATCACGTCTGCATCTGTAATATTAGAAACTGAAGTCTCTAGGGCATCGTCCTCAGTGTTGATTTCACCCTTAACGCTGCCAGTCACAGACTCTGAATTATTACCTGAACCTACAGTATACTCTACGCTTTCTGTCTTCTGGCTCTTCACGTCCTCATCCGGATCCACGATCTTCCACACCAGCTCCGTCACTCCGGTATAGTAATCTCCGATTCCGTTCACCTTTATGGTATAGACCCCCTCATCCTCTGCCTGAAGGGTGCCAGTCAAGGAATAATGAGTTCCCTTTGTAAGAACTAGTGTTGTTCTGGTGTCAACCACCTTCACTATCGGCGAATGGCTTGTTCCCTTGGTATAATTAAAGGATACAGAATCCAGAGCAGACCAGGCCGCTTTCTTAATATTTGCCTTAGCAATGCACGCCTCAATACATACGGGGTCCAGACTATTATGATTACTGTCACCCGTTACCTTATACCATATATAATATGTACCGGGGTTGGTCTCAGTGAGACTGTCTAGTTCAACTGTCCAGCTAGCTGACTCCGTTGGCGCCTCTGTATTATTGCTTCCTTTTGCA
>JAILCB010000090.1 GCA_024680595.1 Lachnospiraceae bacterium
CACCAGTGCCGGTTACCAATTATCCTTGAATCAGTCAAAGCTGACCAGTCCCTTCTCTTTATGTGACCTCAGTCACCAGTGCCGGTTACCAATTATCCTTGAATCAGTCAAAGCTGACCAGTCCCTTCTCTTTATGTGACCTCAGTCACCATGCCGGTTACCAATTACCCCTGAATCAGTCAAATCTGATCAGTTCCTTCGTTTTAAATGACCCCAGGCACCAGTGCCGGTTACCTATTTTCCTTGAATCAGTCAAAGCTGACCAGTTCCTTCTCTTTATGTGACCTCAGTCACCAGTGCCAGTTACCAATTTTCCTTGAATCAGTCAAAATTGACCAGTTCCTTCTCCCTTAGGCTGACATAAACCCCGTCTCCTATAATAATGGAATCTACGAGGGCCAGATCCATGATCTTTCCCGCAACCATCACCCTTTCCGTGGCCTCAATATCCTCTTTACTGGGAGTGGGATCCCCGCTGGGATGATTATGCACCAGCATAATCTTCACAGCCCCTTTTTTCACAGCCCGGGTGAAGATTTCACGGGCGGAAATAAGGGAGGTATTTGCCGTGCCCTCTGACAGCTTGAAGTCTCCGAGAAAGGAGCACTTGGTGTCCAGTAAAGGCACATAGATGACCTCCGTTTTGAGATGGCGCAGCTCTTCCATATAATAATCTGCACAATCCTTTGGACAGAGAAATTTCTTCCTCTGTACCCGTTCCACCCGCCAGAGTCTCCGGGAAAACTCCATGAGACACTTTAGCTGCAGGGCCTTGACCCGGCCCACGCCCTTAATGTCCCGCAGCTCCTCCAGACTTAGAGCATCGATCCCCGCAATGCTTCCGTTTTCGCCGCATTGCTCCAGAATATGAATGGCGAGCTCCAGGGAGTTTTGCCCTGCCGTTCCCGTGCGCAATATGACCGCCAGGAGCTCGGCTTCACTTAGGGCCTGGGCCCCCATTGCCTCGCATTTCTCATAGGGCCGCAATGAGTCAGGTAGATTTTTGGTTTGAAACATAGCTAATTCTCCTTTTTCCTATTTGTCAAAAGGAGAACCCGCAAAATTTATTCCCTGTAACGATTTATCATAACATAATTTCAGAGAATAAGAAAGATATTCCGGTAAATTGAATTTAGGGAATTTAGATTTCCTGCTTTAATTTTTCCTCTGATATTACCCCGTCCCGAATTAAGTATTCCAGGGAGTTGAGGATTCCGTATTTAGCGTGGGGCCAGGTGAGGCCGCCCTGGAAATAGACGGTATAGGGCTCACGGATGGGCCCGTCGGCACTGAGCTCAATGGATGAACCGGAAATGAAATTTCCGGCGGCCATAATGACATCGCTGTCGTAGCCTGGCATGGGCCAGGGCTCAGGGCTTACAAAGCTGTCGACCGGTGAGGAGGCCTGGATTCCCTTACAGAAGGATATGACCCCTTCCGGCGCCCCAAAGGTCACCGCCTGTATTATGTCGTGGCGGATATGGTCGGATGGCGGAAATACGCCAAAGCCCAGCTTTTCATAGATGGATGCCGCAAATATTGCCCCTTTGAGGGCGGAGGCCGTGACGGTGGGGGCCAGGAAGAGGCCCTGGTAGAAATCTTTTAGAATACCCAGGGAGGCCCCCACTTCCTTTCCGAGGCCCGGGGATGTGAGTCTGTGGGCCGCATTCTCCACCAGGTCCGCCCTTCCTACAATATAGCCTCCCACCGGGGCCAGACCCCCTCCGGGATTCTTAATTAGGGATCCTACTATGAGGTCCGCCCCGGCAGAAAGGGGCTCTGTCCGCTCCACGAATTCTCCATAGCAATTATCTACCATAATAGGAATGTCAGGCCGAATTTCGTGGATGAATTTACATACCTCACCGATTTGGTCTACAGATAGGGTGGGCCTGGTTTCATAGCCCTTGGACCTCTGAATGGCAATGAGCCTGGTTTGAGGCTTTAGTTTACCCTTAATTGCTTCAAAGTCAAAGCTGCCGTCCGCCTTCAAGTCTGCCTGGTCATAGGTCACGCCGTATTCTGCCAGGGAACCTGCCGCAGGCCGGATTCCTATGACGGATTCCAGGGTATCGTAGGGCTTTCCGGAAACAGAAAGGAGTTGGTCTCCGGGCCTGAGATTGGCGGAAAGAGCCAGGGCCAGGGCGTGAGTTCCACAGGTGATTTGAGGACGCACCAGGGCGTCCTCTCCCCCGAAAAGGTCAGCATATACTCTCTCCAGGGTATCCCGGCCCAAATCATTATAGCCGTAGCCTGTGGTTCCCATTAGACAGGCCTCTCCCACCCGGTTCTCATGCATGGCGGATAGAACCCTTAGCTGATTATATTCCGCCGTTTCATCGATTCCCTGAAATCGCTGTGCCAGAGGGGAAAGTATCTTTTCCCCGAATTCAAAGACAGATGACCTGATTCCTAATTTCTCATATTGTATATTCAATTCCATAAGTAAAACCCTTTCGGTTTTCGTGCTCCTCCCCCTGCCCTGGCGGTGGGAAATCTCCCGGGGCCGGCCTATCAGTGGCGGGCGGGAGCTTTTCTCCGTATTGAGCGGTGGAAGGAGTCTTGAAGCTTGGTTTTTGATTATTCTACTTTTACCTTCAATGTAAAGCTCTTATTTGAGCCGTCTGTGGTTTTATATTTGAACTTATAAATTCCTGTCTGACTAAATACTACCTCCGCGGGATCCCCGTTTTTCTGGGTCGACGTGATATTAAGCATTTTTAGCTGCTTTTTGGACACGCTTATCCGGTAACGGTAACTGCTATCCGCGGCTACCGTAGGGGCGCTGTCCCTACTGGTATAGGTTAATAGAAAGGCCCGGTTCGAGGTAAGGCTATAGGGATCCCTTAGATCCATGGCGGTATTCTTGCTTACTGTCATAAGGTATGAGCTTTTGAAGGTATATTTTCCACCGAAAGCCTCCGGGAAAATGCAGTAGCTGAATTTCTTTGTGGCTTCCCTTACGGTCAGCTGGTAATAAAGCTTTTCATCTCCTATGGTTGCCGTGATGATGGCGGATTGATTCACGTGGGCATTCTTCAGACACTTGACCTTTCCCTTTTTGGAAACGGAAATGACGGTGGGATTGTCGCTTTCAAAGGTGGCGGTTTTTGCGGCCTTTTTCACGGCCTTGTCCTTTACATTACCCGTTTTGTCCCCAATTTTCAGCTTCAGGGACTTATTCCATCCGATATATCCTGTCTGATAGGAGCCGTAGAAACCGTTGGGATCCACCAGGGAATAGTTGTGGGAGTCCGAATAGGCCTTTGCGGCTGTCACAGCCTTTAGGGCATCTACCCCGCCGGCCACACTTCCATATGCGTTGGCATAGGTTTTTCCGTCCGTATTGTCAATCAGTAAATCTGAAATAGCGGCTGTGGTTTCCATATCCTGCTTTTCCAGAAAGATAGGGTTCGCGGCATACATTAGAGCTATGGTCCCTGCCACTATAGGAGTGGCCTGGGAGGTGCCGCTGAGCTGGCTGTAATAATGATTCTCGCTGCCTTCATATTTGGCGCTATTTGAGGGTTTTATTCCGGAGCTATTACTTGGTGTAATATAGGTGGACCATATATTGGTTCCGGGAGCCGCAATGTCCACAGTGCTTCCGTAATTTGAGAAAGTGGCCAGGCTGCCGGCAGAATCATAGGCTGCCACAGAAATGACATTATTACAGGCAGCAGGATAGTTGGGCGTATCTGTTCCTACATTGCTGTTATCTTTTCTGACACCGTTTCCGGCAGCCGCCACAATGGTAATCCCCTTGTTTGCGGCCTCGTTGACGGCGAGCTGGGTAGCCTGGCTGAAGCTGGTCCCGCCCAGACTCATGCTGATGACATTGACTTCATCGGCTATGGCCTGTTTGATTCCCCGTATAATATTGGAAGTCAGAATGCTGGATGCATCTGTTATCTTGATGGATTCTATATTCACTTTTGGTGCCAGGCCAAAGCCACCTTCTCCATTATTCCAATTGGCGGCAATGATACCTGTGACATGGGTGCCGTGGCCTTGAGTGTCTTCTCCGTCATCTCCCAGAATGCTTTTTGCCACAATCCGGTTGCCGCTTAGATCATATTGGGAGGTGTTTACTCCGGTATCCAGGACGGCAACGGTCACACCCTCTCCGTTTGAAAGCTCGTTGGCAGAAATGGTGCCTATGGTATGGTGCTGCCACTGCTTTACGGTACCGGTGAAATTGGGGTTATCCTCTGTATAATAGGGATCGTTTGGAATATCGCAAAGCTCCATGTAGAGGTCAGGATAAACGGGGGTGCTTATGCCCTCTTTATCTGCGGCCTGGGTCAGGGATTCCCGGACATTCTGTCCCAAATCCAGAACTCCGACTTCATTTCGGAAGCTAATGAGCCGGCCGCCGTATTCCGAAGCCACAGATTCGGCCTCTTGCAGGGACTTGGCATAGAAAAAGCCCTGCTCCGGGACATAATCCTTTCCCTCTTCCAGGCTTTCAAGGCTCTTGGCCTCTTCTAGAAGGGTAGCGGACACATCGGCCGTTTCCTGATTGGAGGTGGCCTGATCTGTGATAATCTGTCCGGAGTTAACCCGGGTCAGGGAATCCTCGGTTTGAGAATCCGAGGTCTGGGAATCCGCAGTTTGGGTATCCGTGGTCTGAGAATCCGAGGTCAGGTTGTCCGTGGTCTGGGAATCCGCGGCTTGGGTGCCTGCTGCCTGGGAATCCTCAGTTTGAGTGTCTGTGGTCCAAGCGTCTGTTGCCTGAGTTCTTGTGGTCTGGGTATTTGCTGCCTGAATTTCTGTGGTCTGTATTAGTGTTGTCTGCTTTTCTGTCGCTCCTGCTTTTACCGCCCCGAAGGGATGAAATACCATTGAGGCCGCAAGGAGTAATGCCGTATTCTTAAGCCATATTCCTTTCACGTTGTCGTTCTCCCTTCCAAAAAGTGCCTAAATCCCGTAATCTATTCGATTTAGGCAAACATTTCATGAACTAAGTCCAGTTCTCCGCCTGTAAATCCGCTCACAGTGAGAGGCGAGATATGGATCCTGTGCCTAAATTCCGTAATCTATTCGATTTAGGCAAAATTTCCGCTTTCCAGCCACCTGGGTGTTGGAAAGAAAATCTTGAATCTGTGCCTAAATCAGGCACATTGGCCCGATTTAGGCAAATTTCTAAATTTTGACAGATAAGGGACATTTCCCGGGTCAATCACAAGTCATAAAAGTCGATTATACAAGTATCCTTCTCAATAAATCCCCCGGTCATGAAGCCACTTTCTATACAATTCCGGCCTTTGAGCCTTTGTACGCAGCAAAGACTCATGAAAGCGCCACTTGTTTACCTTTGCGTGATCGCCGGACAAGAGAATCTCCGGCACTTCCTTGCCCCTCCAATTCTGGGGTCTGGTAAATTGGGGATATTCGATGAGCCCGTTCTCAAAGGAGTCGGTTTCTGCCGACTCTTCATTATGGAGGGCTCCCGGAATGAGCCTGGAAATAGCGTCCATCATGACAATGACAGGAAGCTCTCCTCCTGTCAGTACATAGTCTCCTATAGAATAATCATCTGTCACGATTTCTTCCAGTACCCTCTCATCCACGCCTTCATAATGACCGCAGATGAAGATCAGCTGTTCCTCATGGGAAAGCTCCCTGGCCGTCTCCTCCGTAAAAGTTTTCCCGCCCGGCGAAGTAAATATGACGCGGGGCGGGCGATCGGCCGAACTAATATTTTGACAAAAATTTCCCTCATCAGAGTTTGGGGTGTCAGCTAAGACCGGCTGCCCCAAAGACCTATAGGATTGGATACTTTTCTTGTCGTCCTCCTCCGGAAAGCCGAAACCCGCCCGGGACATGGCCTCTCTGTAGGCCAGAAAAACGGGCTCACAGCGGATTAGAAGTCCTGCCCCGCCGCCGTAAGTATAATCATCAACTGCACCGTAGCGGTTTCCCGCATAGTCCCGGAGCTGTATGGTGTCCAGGGAAATTAACCCTTTCTCCATGGCCCGGCCTATGACGCTTGTCTCCATTGCTGTCCGAATGAGGTCCGGAAACAGTGTTATTACGTGATATATCAAAATTCACCACCGCAAATATTATATTCTAATTTATAAAAAGCTTGATTTACTACCATGGTTTCACTTGGCCAAATCCAGAAATCCTGGGAGCAGGTGGCCGTTCACTTGGCCAGATCCAGAAGTTCTGGAAAGAGTTGGCCCTTCACTTGGCCAGATCCAGAAGTCCTGGAAAGAGTTGGCCCTTCACTTGGCCAGATCCAAAAGTCCCGGAAAGAGTTGGCCTGTCACTTGGCCAAATCCAGAAATCCCGGATACAGTTGGCCTTTCACTTGGCCAGATCCAGAAGTCCCGGGAGCAGGTGGACCGTCATCCGCTCCTCCTCCAGATTAATGTCCAGAACGCAGGAATGAATGGCAGGCAGAAGTACTTCCTTTCCGTCCTCCATTTCTACTCCATAGACATCGTTTGCCCCGGTCCTTATGATTTCCTTTAAGGTACCTAGGCTTTCTCCTTGATCTGTCACTACATTGAGGCCAATTAAATCCACCTCGAAATACTCGCCCTCCTTCAAGTCCGCGGCCTCTTCCCTTGTTACATAAATAAGGTAGCCCCGGTATTTGACTACGTCATTGATATTATCAATACCCTTGAATTTGACGAGCACCATCTTGTTCTGGAACCTAACGGATTCAATTTCTTCCTCAGCACGGCGATTCCCATGGACTAATAAAACCTTCCGTAAAAGAGAAAAGCGGCCAGGGTCATCCAAAGTGGGATAGACCTTGACCTCTCCTCTAAGACCGTGGGTTGTAGTCACTTTACCTGCTGAAATGAGGTCATTTTTCTTCATACGTCCTTTCAAGCCGCATATGAATCGGCATTGGCAGTATAGATATTTATACCGCCCTGATATCTCTAGAACTCCTGAGACTTTAGACTATATCCACATTTACTTTTCTGCTGTCCTTCGAGGACGCCGCCTGAACAACGGAACGGATAGCCTTTGCAATCCTTCCCTGCTTACCAATCACTTTTCCCATGTCGCTGGATGCTACATGCAGTTCTAGATCAATAGACTTGTCCGTTTCGGTTTCAGTTACGACCACTTCCTCGGGATTATCTACTAATGCCCTGGCGATAACCTCAACCAATTCCTTCATGCGCACATCCTTTCTGTCAGGAAATGATCCCGGCCTTCTTGAAGATGCGGCTAACTGTCTCTGTGGGCTGTGCTCCATTAGCAAGCCATTTCTTTGCCAGCTCTTCATTTACCTTGAACTCTGTGGGATCCTTCATGGGATCGTAGGTACCGATTTCCTCGATGCTCTTGCTGCTGCTTCCTGCTGTCCTGGAATCCGCAACCACGATCCTGTAGAAAGGAGCCTTCTTCTTTCCCATTCTTCTCAACCTAATTTTTACTGCCATTTTTTTATCCTCCTTAAGATTAATTTCAGGTAAATTTCCTGTATATTCAGAACCCCGATATGGGATTGTTGAATCTGCTTAATGTTTTTTTGTGGGCCGCTTCCGGAGCCATCCTAAGTCCTTTCGGTACCTGCGATTCAGCTTTCTGTCCAGACTTGCAAGGTGCTGTGAGCCTTCCTTTAAGTACCGGTGATTCAGCTTTCTGTCCAGATTTGCGGGTGCTATAAGCCTTCCTATAAGTGCCGGTGATTCTGCTTTCTGTCCAGATTTGCGGGTGCTGTAAGCCTTCCTTTAAGGACCGCTTATTCTGCTTTCTGTCCAGACTTGCAGGTACTGTGAGCCTTCCTTTAAGGACCGGCGATTCTGCTTTCTGTCCAGACTTGCAGGTACTGTGAGCTCAACCTGCTGCTTTCTGTTCTAGCGCAGGCCCTTCATCATATTAGAAAGACCGCCCAGGCCTCCGAAGCCCCTCTTGCCCTTCAGCATTCCGGGCATCTTCTTCATCATCTTCTGCATTTCCTCGAACTGCTTTACCAGCCGGTTCACATGCATAATATCCACGCCCGCACCCTTGGCAATCCGGTGCTTTCTCTTGGGATTCAAGAGCTTGGGATTGGCCCGCTCCTCCTTGGTCATGGACTGGATGATGGCCTCATTCCTGGTGAGAACAGCCTCATCAATCATTCCGGAAATGTCCTTGCCCCCGGTCAGTCCCGGCAGCATCTTCAGAATGGAATGGACTCCGCCCATCTTTTTCATCTGGGCCATACTGGTCATATAGTCGTCAAAGTCGAACTTGCCCTTCTTCATCTTCTTGGACATATCCTGGGCTGCTTCCACATCCACGGTCTCCGTGGCCTTTTCAATGAGGGAAAGCACGTCGCCCATGCCCAAAATCCGGGATGCCATGCGGTCCGGATAGAACTGCTCCAAATCCGTCAGCTTTTCTCCCATACCCGCGAAATAAATGGGCTTGTCGGTAACAGACCGGATGGATAGGGCCGCGCCGCCTCGGGCGTCGCCGTCCAGCTTTGAAAGAATGACTCCGTCAATACCCACTCTTTCCTCGAAGCCCTTGGCCACATCTACGGCCGCCTGTCCTGTACTGCCATCCACAACCAGAACGGTGTCCAGTACCTCCACATTCTCCTTGATGCGCTTGAGCTCATCCATAAGGTCTTCGTCAATCTGCTGCCGGCCGGCCGTATCCAGAATTACCACATTATGGCCGTTTTTCTCGGCATATTTCACGGCCTCGCAGGCAATCTTCACAGGATCCTTGCAGTCTTCCATAGTGAAGACTTCCTTATTGACCTTTTGTCCGTTAATCTGCAGCTGTTTGATGGCGGCGGGCCTGTAGACGTCGCAGGCAACAAGCAGGCTTTTCTTACCCTTCTTTTCCAGCTTCAGGGCCAGCTTTGCCGTGGTGGTGGTTTTTCCTGCACCGTTCAGGCCGCACATCATAATGACAGTGATGCCCTTTCCTGGCGCGAAGACCAGCTCTGCCGAATCGGACCCCAGCAGACGGACCATTTCGTCATTTACGATCTTCACTACCATCTGACCCGGGTTCAGGCCTGAGAGAACCTCTTCTCCCACCGCCTGCTCTTCAATGGATTTCACAAACTGCTTTACGACCTTGAAGTTTACATCGGCCTCCAGGAGGGCCATCTTGACTTCCTTTAATGAGGCCTTGACATCATCCGGCCGAAGCTTTCCCTTAGAACGCAGTTTCTTAAAGATATTCTGTAATTTCTCGGTTAGGCTTTCAAATGCCATGAAATGTCTCCTTAAATTCTATAATCGATGATTTATCTGTCAGAATCTGTCCCATGACAGTTCCTGTCAGATGTGCCTTCCTTAAATGTATTATGGAATTATATTCAATCCTTTTAATAATTTGTAAGATTATTATCCTAATTCCCTTAAAAAGCCTCGGTCATTTCCTCCGTCAGCTTTTCAATCTGTCTGGCCTCAGGACAATCCAGCTTTTCCGCAATCTGATGAATCTTTCTGGCAGAGTCCTTCATTTCGTCAAATTTGGCTATGAGTCCCAGCTTTTTCTCATATTCCTGCAGGGCCGTCCTGCACCGGTGCAGCATGCCGGAGACCGCCTGGCGGCTGATTCCGTAGAGGGAGGCTATTTCCCCAAGGGACTGGTCCTCCATGGCGTATGCCACAAATATTCGCTTCTGCTGCTCATTTAATAACTCGCCGTAGAAGTCATAGAGCAGGGCTTCCCTTGCAAAACTGTCCATTCCAAGCTGCCTCTTTCACCATAAGCATTGACTCTGCAATGTATTTGCTAACGGAAATGGAAAAGGATTCCGCAAATATCCGGGAAAAACATATTTTTCCCGCGACATTAGGGAATCCTACCACAATTCGTCCGAGGTGTCAACACAAAATGTTTACAGGCTGAAAAAACACACAAATTGTTTGCAGGCTGAAAGTCGGCTGCTCTTAGCAAGAACTCTTCCTGATATGCCTGAAGGGCAGGTCCTAGAATGAAAGCACAGTTCCCGTGGAGATATAGGACAGTCTGTCCCCCATCAGGCTCTTCATATATTCATACTGTTCGAGCCCGGTGCAGTGGCCGGTGTAATAGTCAGTCTTATAGGACAGGAGCTCTTCTGCGGCCTTCTGCAGCCGCTCTTTTCCCGCATCATCCATTTCAATATGCATGAAATGAAATCCTCCTATCAGATAGTCCGGCTGAAACCAGTTCTCAATATTCAGGATTCCTTTATGGGAACAGCCGCTGATAAGGTAGTCCCTGCCATCCTCCTTTATGAGCAGGTACTGCTCATGGCGGAAAGTGTCCGGTCTCCTTTGGCCATCCATTTCCATGGTAAGCCCCGCACTATCAATGGGCACCCGGCACTCCCTGCTATTACAGGTGGACAGGGATAGATTGTCATCTATCTCATACTCATCTCCGGTATAGATAATCTGGCTGCTATCCTTTAAGCCTTCATCCACCCCTATATATCGGTCCTTGCGGTTAAAGTATCCGCCAAAGGCATTCTGATTCATATAGACTTTTGCAGACCCGTTCCTCTGCAGGAAACGGAGGAGGCCTCCTGCGTGGTCATAGTGGCCGTGGGACAGGACGGCTATGTCAACATTAGACAGATCCACACCCAGCTCTGCCGCATTCTCTATAATGGCCCCGGACTGGCCGGAGTCAAAGAGTATGCGGTGGCGGCCTGTCTCGATATAGAGACTGAGTCCGTGCTCACAGCATAAGGACGGAGCTTTTGTCGTATTCTCCATGAGAACTGTAATCTTCATAAATGATTTCACTTCCTTTTAATATTTCGTGGGACAGAGCCGCTATGTCAATATTAGACAGATCCACCCCTGGCTGATTTCACTTCCTTTTGTAATTATTCTACGACCAAAAGATAGCATCACAGCCGGGCTTCGGCGGCCGACATATTCTAATCACCCTTCGCCCCAAAAACAGCATTACAGCCAGACTTTGGCGGCTTATGTTCTGATTATCTTCTCTCAAAAAGATGGCTTTACAGCAGGGGTTTGGCGGCCAACATATTCTGATTATCCTCCGCCAAAAAGACGGCATCAAAGTCAGGCTCTCCACCTATTTCCACGGATGAAATCGAAAGCAGGCCTGTTGGGGGGCTACTACTTTATTCAAAATAGCTTTCCGCATATTGGAAGGCACCCTCGGCCCTCTTTAAATCTTCCGGATTACAGCCGGCAAAAAGCTTTCTGAAATTATAGAAGTCCGGACAGTTTTGAAGCCACTTCGCATCGAACTCCATTAAAACATCATCGTTGTCCTCTATCACCTTTGCCTGTTTCACCTTCATGAAATATTCCCGAAACTCTTCTTTATACCGGGAATCCAGCTCCGAAATTCGGTCTGTCACCTCCTCCGGCACATCCTCCATATGATCCAGAATCTGATTTGTCAGCATATTCCACGTGCCGGTGGCCTCGTTGATATAACGCTTTTCCCCAAGGTTTAATTCATTCATCACATTCATCCTTTCTCAATAAGCAAAAATAGCAGAATTATTCCTATTCTTCCCTAAGATCTAGAAAATCCTTTTCAGTACCCTTCAAACGCATCATTACATCGCAGGAGACGGTTAGGGCTTTTCTGTCTGTAGTAACATAATAATCCACCAGCGAAGGATTATCGGGCGTATTCAACTTGTTGAATGCCTTTATGGTATTATAGCCGAATAGGGCCGCAAGCATGGTAAAGTACTCTTTTGAGGAGGCACCATAGGTATATTTTTCTGAATGAATAAAAAAATTATATATTTTGGGATAATCTTTCATTAATTTATTATTAACCAATTTTCTAAGGTGAAGCTCATCTACGATTCTGGCATTTTCATTAAATAGCAAAGATAACTGGATGGCGCCCAGGTCCTTCCCATATCTCCAGCAGTGAACGGAGGTATTCTTATCAGTGGCCTTTTCATTGTCCGATTTAGCAGCTAAATATGTGCCCTTTCCTGTTATACCATTGCTGTAATATTGACGGGGTGCCTTATCGTTCTTTCCGCCCAATCCAACGAGCTGCTTAGCCATATCCTTGGCATCCTCGTCTTCGGATAAAGGATTAATGGTATGATATAAGGTCTTTTTCAAAGGAGACTTCTTAAATTCCGATCCCCTTTCATTCAAGGCTCCAATATCCACGCGACGGGGGGTATTACTGGCCCAGCCCAGGGCATTGAAGAATTTGGTGGCCATTACATTATTCTGGTTTTCATCCACAGGCTGCTTTTTCAATTCATTAAGAATGGATACCATATGCTCATCCAGCTGTAAACGCTCATCATCAGTAATAGTCAAATTATCCGTGAGAACCAGATTCAGCATATTATAATGGGCCAGTAAAGCCTTATTGACACTCTCTGCGGACTTATCCTCCTGAAATTCCTTAAAGGTTTCCGCCCTATTGCTAAAGGTATTCTCTCTTATCTCCTGAAGCTCCAAAGTTACCTTGTCAGAAATAGCCATAACCATGGCTTTCCTAATCTTTCCGTTGGTGGTAACAGGAGAAGTTTTTTCACTTAAATACTTGGTGCAGCTTTCCTTCAACCTGTTAAGCAGGGTCATTTTTTCATTCTCATTGGTTGAATTCAAGATGTGGTTATAGATTTCCAGGTCGGTGGCCACACTATTGTATTCCTCTGAATTACCGCCCCGATCGCTGTTTTTCATTAATATTTCAATCTGCGCCAGAGAAAGATCCCGATAAAATTCCGGCTTTTTCTGGTTCTTGTGCTTATTGTTTTTTCGGATTGCCTTTGCCTGCTTAGAGGTATTCTTGTGCCAGGCGCTCTCCAGCATTTTCTTCCGCTCTTCATGGGCGTTGATTTTTTCGGCCAGATCATTGCCCTTATAGAATTCCTTCTCCATATTTAGAAAGCGGCTGTTCATATCCCGGTAGCCAAATTCTGTGTTGGATAGGGTTTCTTGATTAGCGCCCATCAATTCCCACTCATTAATCCGTTCCTGTTCCTGAAAAAAATCAAGTTTATCCTTACCCATAATGTTTAAGTCCCTTTCTCAATCTATTGAAAGCTCCTGCAACGAAGCGACATTGTTCTTGGTGGAAGCATGATATTCAAGCCTTTCTCAATCTATTGAAAGCTCCTGCAACGAAGCGGCATTGTTCTTGGTGGAAGCATGATATTCAAGCCTTTCTCAATCTATTGAAAGCTCCTGCAACGAAGCGGTATTCTCCCTGACAGCAGTATGATATTTAAGCCTCTTTCTCAATCTGCTGAAAGCTTAAAAATGTGAATTGGTAACTCTTCATGGTTCTTTAGGATTGACTGTATCGTTTCCCTTCCCTTCTCATTAGATAGAAGGAAACGGATATTGGCTTTTTCACTATAATCAGTTAAAAGAATACTCTTGACCATAGAGAATATGACATAGAGAGATTTATAATCTGTTCCATAGATCCAGCTTATCTGAATGAAATCGTCAAACTCCCTCATTAGGATAAGGGCGGAGATTTTGCCTTCCCGGAAGCAGACGATGCTGCCATCGGAGAACCGTCTTTTGTCCACTATGATTTCAGGAAATTCAAGGAAATCGTCATGGGGGGAGTGAGACAGAAATTTTTGTAATTCTCTGTTTGAAACCTGGTTGATGGGTTTGATGACAAGTCCCTCTTTTAAGTCTTTCTTTAAGGGGATTTTGCTCATATCCCCCAAATTCCCGGACAAATAATAGTATTTGCTTTCTACTTCCTTAAAGTTCCGTGAGGACAGGAAATCTACATTAATTTCAGTATTGGAAGAGATAATATAGATGGGGAGATTTTCCCCTTCCGGGTTGTCGGTTATGATGGAAAGGAGGGCGGATGCGGCTCCCTGTTTTCTATAGACCGGGTCGGTGTATAGATTTATGATTCGGACGTATTCCGGAAAGATATCCACGACCAATATGGCCATGGGCCGGTTTTCATCCTCATCATAGGCCCCGAAACCGATATAGCGGTCCTCGTTTATGCCAAAGATTTCATCATTTCTCAAAAGAGGAATGAAATCACCTAAATTTTCATCTGTAATTCTTGTTGTTTGCATAATAATTATCTATTTCCTGTCTAATATTAGGTTTTAATTATTGAACATTTCCTTTGCTTTCGGACTGAAAGGACTCTGTGCATTATTGCTGACCTCTTCCTGCTTTCAGTCTGAAAGGATTCTGTTTATCCTTGCCGGTCTTTTCTGCTTTCAGTTTGAAAGGATGCATGCTTTCTCCTTTCTGTTTGGAAAGAATTAGACTATTCCGGATCCTTTTCCCTGAGATCCAGGGTTGCCGGGTCATAGGTGACAAAGTCATCGGGAATCTGGTCAATCACCATATCCTCCACCTTTACGGCGACCTGGTACTTGTCCTCATAGACAATCTCTCCCGGCGTATTGGTATAAACCAGGTAATAGGGCTGATTGTACTTTTCCAAAAGCCAGAGGGCCGGTCTTATCATTTTCATCATCTCTTCGGAGTTCTCGGTCTTAAAGAAGCATACAACCTTTTCCTTTCTCATGCAAGGTTCCGGAAAAGGTAAGTATTCTACAAACCACTTGTCGATTTCGCGGTAGAGATCCGCGTCCTCCTCTTCCATCCTGTCCTCATGGATGAGACTCCATACCATGGAGAATACCCCTTTTGCATACATGGTATTGGAGGCCAGCTCCCTGCCCTGCAGACGCATATACTTGTAGTTCATCTTCATAATCAAGCCTCCTCTTTGGGAACCATATGATGTGCTGACTATCCCATCACTTCCCGGCGCAGCTTTATAATTAGGCCCGCCTCTCCGGGAACCATATGATGTGCTGACTATCCCATCATTTCCCGGCGCATCTTTATAATTAGGCCTTTCTCTATAGGAAGGGAAAGCAATTTAATGCAGAAAGGATGACATCAGGTCTCTTCAGTAAGGATCTCGTCCACACTCCCACAGCTGACACTGCCGGACTTAGGAGTGTAATAGGAATGAATATGGCCTTTGATAGAGGCCTCAACCTCAGAGGACTTGAAGGCCATTTCCGCGTCCTCCATGGTACAGTCAATGAGCTTCAGGTCCTTGCAGTAGCAGAGAGGCATAAAGCCGCTTATTTGACAGTTGATAAGGGTCAGTCCCTTGGCGAACCAGCCCAGATACAGGCCTTTCAGACTACAATTTCTAACAGTGACATTCTTGCTATGCCAGAAGGCATCCTTAGTATCCAGACTGGAGTCTGAGATTTCCAGATTCTTCATATATTGAAAGGAATACTTGCCGGTCATAGTAACCCGGCTCAATTGAACATCCTGAGACTCTAGGAATAGGTAATTGGCATCAATAGTCACATCCTCTAGAAGAACACGCTTTGACTTCCAGCCAAACTCCTGGGAGACAATCTGACTATTGCGAATCTCTATATCCCGGCATTCTCTCAAGGCCTTGGGCCCCTTCCAGTCACAATCCTCCATTCGGCCCCTCTTACAATACCAGATCCCGGACCGGCAGTCATCGTCCGCCCTTGACTTCTCCAAGGTAAAATCCTCTGCAAACCAAAGGGGATAGCGGAGGGAGAAGCTGCAGTCCTTCATAGTGACATCACGCGCCATACGGAAAGGAGCTTCCCCGTCGGCAGGTCCTGCAAAGTTACAGGAAATGACATCAGCCTCCCTCAGATTATCCAGTGCACACTCCTCATCATAGCTTTGATTTGAAATTATTTTTCTCATTCAACCCCTCTTTTCATGTCTTTATCTTTCAATATAGTTTAATCGAAAGAATGTATTTTTTCAATGAAATTAAGCTTTCATTAAGGCTTATATAAGGTTCTACAATGAAATAGTAGTTTTGACCTAGGTGAATTAATCTAGTTCTTCATAAAATTACACATCAACACAATTTCGAAAAGACAATATTATTTTGTAATGGGAGGGAAATTCATATAGCTAAAATATTGCTCCTGAAAGCTGGGATGGTCTCCCAGAGAAATTTCCTCTGTAAAGTCTGCCACATGGATGAATCGCTGCGCCTCGATTCTGCCGGCGGCGAATTCCACCGCCCCTTTCAGGGAGCTATTTCCAACGGCTTCTGTTCTTTCTAATAGCTCGAAAGGAATAAGTCCAATCCCGGCGGCTTTTCTAATATTTAGCTTTTTTCCGAAGCCCCCTGCCAGATAGAGCTTCTGTATATTCCCATAATGAATGCCATAGCTTTCTATCAAAGTCTCAATGCCGGCCCTCACTGCCCCCTTTGCCAGCTGTACCTCCCGGATATCCTCCATTCGGAATATTACATCGCCGGTAATTCTGAATCCCTTCTCAAAGTAAGGATCTGAAAGGAGCCCAGTTTCATCCATTATACCGGATTTCAAAAGCTCATAGGTGACCTCCAATACCCCGGTTCCGCATAAACCAACCGGCTTTCTGCCGCCCAGGCTTGTATAGCGGACGATATGATCTATGATGTCCACCCTGTCTATAGCCCCCGGGATTCCCGCTACTCCGCAGCTGATGTTCCCTCCCTCAAAGGCGGGACCTGCCGCCGTAGAGGCGCAGATGAGCCGGTCCCGGTTTCCCAGTACGATTTCTCCGTTTGTACCTAAATCTACGAAAAGGCAGATGTCTTCCCCTAAGTCCATTCCGCAGGATAGGATGCCGCTGACAATATCCGCCCCTACAAAGGTGCTGATACCGGGGAGCAGGATCATATTCTGAAAGGGGTGGAGGCTAATATCCACGGGACTGTAGGGGGCGACACCAAGCCCTTTGCAGGGCAGGCCCTCCAAGAGGTGCTGCATAGTAGTATTCCCGGACACTATGATTTGAGGGGAACCCCCTTTTCCCGCCCTATGGGAACTATCCTCTTCCCCAATCCTTTCGGCCCTATGGGAATTTTCTTCTTTTTCAGCTCTTTCATCCTTATAAGAGCTAACCACTAGTCCAATATTTTCGATCCTATAGGAACTATCTTTTTCCTCGGCCCATTCCGCCTTATGGGAAATATCCTCTATTCCAGTCCACTCCTCCTTATGGGAACTATCCTCTTCTCTGGCCCATTCCGCCCTATGGGAACTATCCTCTTCCCCAATCCTTTCGGTCCTATGGGTACTAGCTGTCTCAAGCCCGGAGGCCCCTGAATCAGGCAGCAGCTTTTTCACCAAAGCATTGATGTCTGAAAGGATCATTTCCTGTAATTTCCCTGCCTGCCCCCGGGTTGCGGCGTCAATTCGGGAAATCACGTCGGCCCCATAGCTTCTTTGATGGTTTATGCTGCTCTCTGTCCGGATGATCTTTCCGGTTTTTGAATCCAGCAGGGCCGCTGCCAGAGTGGTTGTGCCCAGATCCAGGGCAATCCTATAGGCTTCCCTGCCCGGCCCAGCCCGGCCAGCCAGAACCGGAGAATTCTCCTGTAACTTTTTCCCGGTAGAATCCCCGGCTATGCTACACAGCTCAACCCTATTATCAAGGCGGCAGGCTTTGGCATTGTCCAAGTGCCCGGGCTTCCCGTCAGCGGGTTCCGGTCCTTCTATTGCAGTCCTACACTCATCTTCATCCGCCAGCCCCTCCGTGACAATGTCCTCTTCCTCCCCAAGGTCAAGCAAGGCCTCCCCTGCATAAAGACATTTACAGGAAAGTCTGACATTTCTGGCCAGATCCTCCTGGGACAGAAGCCTTTTCTCCGCCTCAGTGGGGGCGGGGGCCTCATCCAAAAAGCGAACCCTGCACTTTCCGCAAATCCCCTGTCCCCCACAGGGAGAGGAAATATAGACCCCCGCTGCCCTCAGGCGCTGCATAATAGTCAGGGGGGCAGGCAGGTCCCCTAAACCGCTCATTTTATTATCTAAATGTATTATTCTCATGTCTTTCGTTTGCATTTTTCTTTTGATCATTGATAATATTTCTCTAGTATTATATATTAATCATTTAATGAATTCAGATTATCATAAAACAATATAGCAGGGAAATAGAAAATGAAGGTTAAAAAAACAGTATTTATACTTTTCATCATCTTTCAAATAATCATTCTTTTCCACCATAGCCGCTCTATGCTTGAGAATCCCATCGTACATGAGGATTTTTCAGAGATGGCGGAAACCCCTTATTTCACTCTAAATAGGGGGATTTACAGGGTTACCGTTAATTATCAAAAGGATGGGGAGGTGGTTCATGATGATACCCCCATCGATAATGCGGACCGGTCCACAGTCTTGACAGATTCCAACGAAGAGCGTGTCATTTTCTTTGATGAGACCAAGCTAAGGACAGAATTAAATGAGATTTCCTATGACCTCTATGTCCGGGTTTCCCAAACCCAGGTCAAGGTCGTGAATATGGTCATGAATCAGGAAAAGACCCGTTTACAGGTCCATCGTATTTCCGTGGACTATGAGAAGACAAAGACCTTTTCCTATTATTTTCTAAAGAATCTCTTCATTATGCTGCTACTGAACCTGGCCCTCTTCCTGCTTTTCTTTCACAGAAAAAAACTTATGCTCTGGTTCTATCTGCACAGATGGGAGGTCGTTATCTGTGCAACGGTCCTCTTTATCTCCACTTTTCCTATGCTGCAGCCTGAAATCCAGAAGCGATACGACCTGGTCTTCCATCTGCAGCGTATATCAGGCCTGGCCCAGAGCCTGCAGGACGGGATTATTCCCGCCAAAATTCAAAGCGGCTGGATGAATGGCTACGGCTATGCCGCCGGTGCCATGTATGGGGATTTCTTCCTCTATCCCTTTGCCCTCCTTAATCTTCTGGGCTTCCCTATCATTACCTGCTATAAACTATATGTGATTTTTATTAATATTCTGACCGTCCTAATCTCCTTTTTTTCCTTTACTGAAATTTTCGGAAACCGGAGAGTCGGCATAACGGTATCCGCCTTTTATTCACTCTTCTTCTACCGGTTCGTCAATATGTATATACGCTATGCGGTGGGAGAATATACCGCCATGGCCTTTCTCCCCCTGATTGTGCTCGGCATCTATCGGATATACGGCCAGAAAAAGTCCGGCTGGAGGTATATCGTCTGGGGGGCTTTTGGCATAATGGAAAACCATCTGCTGACTACCATTATCCTATTGGAATTCTGTTTCCTCTTCTTCCTAATTCAGTGGCGAAGGTCCCTGCAAAAGGATACGGCTTTGGAATTATTAAAAGCCGTAACGGTATCCCTATTATTAAATGCCATCTTCCTGGTGCCCTTCCTCTCCCTCTATTTCGGCGTGGAAATGAAGGGAATTAACGGGGACGGGGTCTTCTATTCCATGGATAGCAATGCCCTTCACTTAAACTCCCTCTTCACGCCCACTGCGGACCTGGAAAACTTTAACTGGGTCAGTGCGGGGCTGGGGGCTGCAGCGGTTTTGATAGTGGTCTTTTTCCTCTGGTTTTCCCATTGGGGAAGGCAATTCAAGGACCGGAATGGCTTAGCCCTGTCGCCTGGGGAAAATGTGACAGGTAAGGCTGGGCAGTTTTCCGGGGCTGATGGGTCAGGTCAGAGCATGCAGTCATCCGGGGAAAATGGGACAGGTAAAACTGAGCAGTTTTCCGGGGCTGATGGGACAGATCAGGCCAGACAGTCATCCGGTGAAGATGGGACAGGTAAGGGCAGGCGGTTTTCCGGGGCAGATGGGACAGGTCAGAGCATGCAGTCATCCGGGGAAAATGGGACAGGTAAAGCTGAGCAGTTTTCCGGGGAAAATGAGACAGGTCAAGGCAGGCTGTCATCCCTGGCAGATGGGACCAGTCAGGGCAGGCTGTCACCCGGGGCAGATGGAACAGGTAAGGGCAGGCGGTTTTCCGGCGACACGGGAAATCTCTTTGGCACCTATTTTAAGATTGTTCTGGGCTTTGCCATAATTGCTCTAATTATGTCAACCAATCTCTTCCCCTATATGCAAATCCATATGCTGTCAGAGACCCTGCACAAGATGCTGGGCTGTATTCAGTTTCCCTGGCGGTATCTGGCCATAGCGGGACTGATGATTTCTATTCTATTTGGTATTATAATTATAGAAATGGCAAAACGCTATAGCAGGGAAATCGCCTATGTGTTGGCCTTTGGAATCTTGGCTTTTTCTGTCATTCAGAATGTGGATTACCTGACCCATTTCTATGACAGCAGAATCAATGTCACTGCCGTCAATACCTATGACTTCCATGTGGCCAGTGAAGAATATCTGCCCAAGGAAACGGACAGCTCGCTTTTCCATGACGATTCCCTAAAGGTTTCGGATTCGGCCGCTGTGACGGCAGAGCTAAAGTACCGCAAGGGACTGACTATTGAGGCCAATATCCGGAATAGCTCCGACTTTGACCAGTATGTGGACTTCCCCCTGGTCAACTATCCCGGCTACTGTGCGGAGGACGAAAAGGGGCAAATGGCGGTTGAAAACAGCAATAATAATTGTGTCCGCGTCACTATCCCACCCCGGTATTCCGGAAATATCAGGGTCAGCTACCGTATGCCTTTGCTTTGGAAGCTTTCTGTGTTAGTATCGGTAATGACCTTTATAGTGCTATTGTTTTCAAAGAGATTATCCAAGCTATGGAGAAGGAATAAGAAAATATATGGAAATTTATGAAATTTCAGAGACTGAATTCTATATTGATAAGTGCCGGGACTACTGGACGGACTTTGCTGAGAGAAAAGGGCGGTCCTTCCGCTTTTGCGTGGTGACCTTTGGCTGTCAGATGAATGAAAGGGATTCCGAAAAGCTTTGCGGAATACTTAGCAAAATGGGGGGAGTTGCCACCACGGAGGAAAGGCAGGCCGATCTCATTCTCTATAATACCTGTACCGTGCGGGAGAATGCGGATAAGAGGGTCTTTGGCAGGCTGGGTGTTCTGAAGAGCATTAAGGAGGAGAATCCGGATCTTCTTATCTGCCTCTGCGGCTGTATGATGCAGGAGGAGACTGTCATAGAGAAGCTGCGGAAGAGCTATTCCTTTGTGGATTTGATTTTCGGAACCCATAATCTCTATGAATTTGCCCCCCTTCTTTGGACCCGGCTGGATAGCGGCTGCCAGATTATTCAAATCTGGAAGGAGGCCCGGGAAATTGTGGAGGATTTGCCGGTAAAACGCAAGTATGCCTTTAAGAGCGGGGTCAATATTATGTACGGCTGCGATAATTTCTGCAGCTATTGTATCGTGCCCTATGTCCGGGGAAGGGAGCGGAGCCGGAATCCAAAGGATATTATCCGGGAAATTGAGGCTCTTGCTGCTGACGGCGTCAAAGAGGTCATGCTTCTAGGCCAGAATGTGAATTCCTATGGAAAGGGCCTGACCCCTGCCGTGGACTTTTCCGAGCTGATTTCTGAGGTGGAAAAGGTGGACGGTATCGAGAGAATCCGCTTCATGTCCTCCCATCCTAAGGATCTGTCGGATAAGCTCATTTCCGTTATGGCCTCCTCGAAAAAGATTTGCAGGCATGTTCATCTGGCCCTGCAGTCCGGCAGCAGCCGGCTCCTGGAAAGGATGAACCGGCATTATAGCAAGGAGGACTTTCTCTCTCTGGTGGACCGGATGAGGACCGCCATGCCTGATTTGGCGGTGACGACGGATATTATTGTGGGATTTCCGGGAGAGACCAGGGAGGATGTGGATCATACTATTGATGTCATAGAAAAAGCCAGATTTGATGGGGCCTTTACCTTTGTCTATTCCAAGCGGACCGGGACCCCTGCGGCCTCCATGCCGGATCAGGTTTCTGAGGACTTTGTGAAGGTGGAGTTTGACCGGGTTCTGCAAACGGTCCAGAGGGTTGCCTCAGACCAGGCCAAGAGATTTACGGGTCAGGTGGTGCCTGTTTTGGTGGAGGGTGTGAATGAAAAGGACAGCTCTATGGTGACCGGCCGCATGTCCCAGAATCATTCGGTTCATTTCCCGGGAAGTCCCGACTTGATTGGGCAAATCGTGAATGTGCATTTGGACCAGTGTCTGGGCTTCTATTACATCGGCAGCAGGGCTTAGTGACCAGATTCGGCCTCGCCCACATCTCAGTCCCAAAGGGCCTTCGATGATGGGCTGTCGCCAAGGCCTCATTGGGACGCAAGCGTCCCATGAGGCTTTGGCTCCTAGCCTACATAAATAAAGGCTCCCTTGAATCTCTTCAGGGGAGCCTTTTGTATTGCCTCAAAATCTAAACAATTCTCATTCTACTGTAACGGATTTGGCCAGATTCCTGGGATGGTCCACATCATAGCCCTTGCCTACGGAAACATAATAGCCAAAGAGCTGCAGGGGAATGATGGCCAGAGAATTGGCAAAATAATGATTTGTCTCCGGTATATAAATGACATAGTCC
>JAILCB010000100.1 GCA_024680595.1 Lachnospiraceae bacterium
AGAAAAAAACACAACTTCATAAAAAAATTGATTTTTACTTCCTATCAAAAATCAATTTCGTTTTCGTGTGACTACTGTGTGACTGCTGTGTTACAAATATGCCTAATAATACTCATAACCAAAAAAATGCAAAAAAAGAAAGCCCCGTATTTACGAGGCTTCCAGAAAAAATCAATTTTTTTAAATTATCTCTTTGATAACGATTAAAGAAGTGAAAATGCCGTATTTGAGGCATTTCTTCTTCAAGTTGCTGTTTACCTGTTGTGTACGGTAGAAAGCTCAGGACTACTGTGCGCAACTGGTTACAGCTCGTTTTTCTTAACAATCATTTCTGTTTCATCCGAGATGTCCAATCCGGATACTGTATGAATCTAGCCTTATCTAATAGTCCGCCAAATATTTTATCCGGCATAGCACCATAAACGAGAACAACCTCTGGTTCAAGTTCCTTGAGCATTTCCTCGAGTCCTTCTCTGAAATACCTTTTAGATTCAGCCGATTTTATTTGTCCGTATGTGCCAATGGAAACAATACTATGTTTATCCACTCCCTTAAATGCAACCTTTTCACCAAGGAAATCCGATTTATAAGTTCGCTCATCTCCCCATCGAATGTTAGGTACAACATAAAGTCCTTGTTGGTTCAAGTAATATCCAACTGCCCTGTTAAGATATATATCAGCGATTTGAACACATAACGGAGCATCAATATAAAGCGAACAATCTGGTGTTATAATTCCCGGAAACCTTTTTAGATCGTCAACATACTCTTCTGTATTCGTAAGTATCTCACGAAAATTGATGTCATGTTCATAAAAGCAAACGAAATCATTTTTATCTTGGCTCCGCTCTCTCAATGAGAACGGAACCATTCCTTCAGGAATTATTATATCTTTTGGTGCATCAATATGTGGAATTTCAAACTTCCCATCGAAAAATGCGGTTTCTACTAAAGAAACTCTAAACCCTTCATCCACCAAATTAGTTGCTGTCTTTCCCATGCTCTGCCTCCCATTTCAATATAGCTTCTGCACCTTCTATGGCGCCTGCAATATTATATGTAGCACATTCATCAGGAAATTTAGCCATCAACTCTTTATAGCACTTAACTAACTCAGCATTGGGCTTTTTTTCAATAACGTCCTCCAACACCTCACTTATCCAAGAATACTCCGAAGCAGTGCATCCATTATTCAAGAAGTCTATAGTTGATGGAACGTCTTCCGAAAGAATCTCCGTTAATAGTTTCTGACATTCCTCTATTCCGTCTGCCCACTCTCCACAACTAATATCTTCCACATATTCTCTGCGTTTAATAACTTCTCTAAACTTTTCTATATTCATTTTTTCTTACCCCCTTTACTATACGGCTGTTTTGCATCTGGAAAGATGGTCCCAATTTGCCCATGTGTCCGAATAACTCCAACACGGACTCCTTTCCACATTCCAAATACAGCCACTCCATCCTTGGTATGTCTATTTTCCTTTAAATTAGCAACATGCTCTCCTGCATGTTTTATATCCTTGCTTGTCCAGTCTTTTGGAAACCATGACTGGCCCATAGATTTTGTTTTTGCCTTATTTGTATGGTCTAAGATATGTCCTACTCTTACACCATTAGGATAAGTCTTCTCAACCTTATATCTTATACCATACTTATCTAATTCGTTCATTCCAGCTTGGCCATGTCCGCCACTCTTAAGCCGTATATGATTACCGTTACGTGGCTTAGTATAGGCACCTTCATTTGAATGAACTACAGAGAATTGACTGGCAGATCCTGCTGCCCCGTGAGTGTTTAAAACTCTTCCTGACTTAGTTGTACCCATAGACGTTCCCTCCTGTCATAATTGACAGACAAGGAACTAAAACAATTTCTTTTTTCATTTTCTCCTCATCTTTCTGCCAAGTGTTTCCTTGGCTAAGCAACGGTTATTATTGGTATCATTTTTATGTTGCTCTCAAAGAAAGATTGAAGTAGAATTAGGTGTATGTTTAAGAGAGATTCTACAACAGAGTCTTTCTTCAAGAGGACGCATAACTGGGCCAACAGTTATGCGTTTTCCTTTAGTATCAATACACTCATAGGCATCATCCTCCTTTTAATATTTTCTTATAATAGTCTATCAAAACCTTTTCATATGGCTTAATAGCTCCTGAATACATCGCCCAGTTCATACATCTTCTGCCACAATTGTAGGCACAATCAGCAGATATTTCGAACACGTCTGCTATGTCAACAAAAGATGAACATTTATACATACTCGGTAGTGGAGAAGGTACTAATGCATACGCCGCATAATAGTTTGCCACCATCTCTGCCAACTGGCTATCCCCTCTATGTCCCATCCTTATATGACCTATCTCATGCATTATCGTAAATCCGTCGTGCTCCTCGTATATGGAATCTATATCGTTGACCCATATAACATATGTCTGTACATCCGGATCATAATAAGAAAGCCCGTCACGCCTATTTCCATCATTTCCAGTTCTTAGTTCTATTAAATTGTTTCCTTCGCTATAGATTTCTGAAAACTTATGAACAATATATCCCAATCTTTTTGCCACTTCGCTTGGATTAACTGGAACTGATAATTCTAGCTTAATATGAAGTTTTACTACATCTTCCTCGATCTGATCATATAATTTTTTAGGCAGAGCCGGTCTATTATCATGTTTTTCCATTGTTGAGTAATACCTTAATCAGCTTTGTTTTTTCTTCATCAGTCATAGTTGAAGTGCCTCTTGCAACCAGCCTATAAGTTTCTTCAAATGATTTTTTATCATTCTTTCCGGACAATAGATAATCTGTCGTAGTATTAAGAGCCGTTGCCATATTTGCAATCACTTCCATCTTAGGTTCACGTTCATCTTTCAAATATCTTGATAATGCTCCCTCTGATACACCAATCATTGTTGCAAATTCTCTTTGGGTATATCCAATATTCTCAAGTAAATCCAGTACACGCTTGCCAAATCCCTCCATTTGTATTTCCTCCTTTTTAATTATACAATATATTGTGTTCGACATTTTGTCAAATTAATATTTCCGCAACAAAAATGCGTATAAAAACACCCCAGGACGTTGTCCTGAGGTGTAGTAAATCGTATATGATTGTCCAAAGACGTAATACGTTGTGAAACGATCATCTCTTTGAGAACTGAGGCGCACGTCTTGCGGCCTTGAGACCGTACTTCTTTCTCTCCTTCATTCTGGGATCGCGGGTCAGATAACCCTCTTTCTTCAGAATGGGCCTGTACTCGGCATCGACCTCCAGAAGGGCTCTGGAAATGCCATGACGGATGGCGCTTGCCTGTCCGGTAAAGCCGCCGCCGTGAACGTTGACCTTGATGTCAAACTTATCCTCGGTCTGTGTCGCCACAAGGGGCTGACGGACAATCATTTTCAGAGTCTCCAGTCCGAAATAGTCATCGATGGACCTTTTATTAATGATGATGTCACCTTTGCCGGGCAAGAGATAAACTCTGGCGACGGAGCTCTTCCGCCTGCCGGTTCCGTAATATCTATTTGCTGCCTTATTTGTAGCCACTGCTTAATCCTCCTTAAATCATCCTTAGAATTTCAGTTCTTCGGGCTTCTGTGCCTGATGGTCGTGCTCCGGTCCTGCATATACCCGGAGTTTCTTGTACATCTGGCGTCCCAGAGGTCCCTTGGGGAGCATTCCCTTAACAGCAGCTTCAAAAACGGATTCCGGTTTCTTGGCTAACTTCTGACGCAGGGTTTCCGTCTTCAGTCCGCCTACATAATCGGAATGTCTTCTGTAAATCTTCTGATCCATTTTCTTGCCGGTGACCTTAATCTTGTCAGCATTGATAACAATTACATAATCCCCGGTGTCGAGAAAGGGTGTGAAAATGGGCTTATGCTTACCGCGAAGTACTGTTGCAACTCTGGAAGCAAGCCGTCCCAGCGTCTGACCTTCCGCGTCGACCACGTACCATTTCCGCTCGATTTGGGAGGCGCTGGCCATAAATGTTTTCATTCTTATCCTCCAAAAACTCAGATCCTATATGTTTAGTCATAAAAGACGGAACATATGAATCTGCTCCGTAATCTGCCTTCTATAATTATGAAGGTTTCTGTTTCCACTTTCCGTTTCGCTACAAACCGGGGCTGACGGTTGCAGCAAGAGACATTCTACTACACAGCTTTTAGGCTTGTCAAGACGTTTGGCGGGGGAAAGTTCTGAAATGTTCTGAAAAAATTAAGGTTTTTAAAGGATAGGGGGCCGGAGGCATTGGAATCTCCCTATTCTAATTGACGATCTAGCTCCGCTAATGCTAAGATAGGAAAAATATGGGATATTAATCTTTGATATTTTAATGAAGGATTCTGTTAGGCCTATTAGGGGGCGGACAGGAGCCGGAAAGGAAATATTTTGATAGGAAAGCTGATTGAGAGAATTCGGGAGACGGGGGCGCCGATTTGCGTGGGTTTAGATCCCAATCTTTCCTTTGTACCCAAGCAGATTAAGGACAAGGCCTTTGAGGAGTGCGGGGAGACCCTGGAGGGAGCCGCGGAGGCGGTATGGCAGTTTAATCGGGCTATTGTGGACCGGGTTGCGGACATTATTCCGGCTGTAAAGCCCCAGATTGCCATGTATGAGCAGTTTGGCCTGCCGGGCCTGCAGGTGTTTCAGAGGACTGTGGATTATTGCCATGATAAGGGTCTTCTTGTCATCGGAGACGTGAAGAGAGGGGATATAGGCTCTACCTCAGCCTCCTATGCCAAGGCCCATATCGGCAGTATCCAGGTGGGCTCAAAGACCTATTCCCCTTTTAATGAGGATTTCTGCACGGTGAACCCCTATCTGGGGACCGATGGGGTCAAGCCCTTCGTGGAGGTATGCGAGAAGGAGGATAGGGGCATTTTTGTCCTTGTCAAGACATCCAATCCTTCCAGCGGAGAATTTCAGGACAGGTTAATCGAGGAAAGGCCTCTATATAAATGGGTGGCAGACAAGGTAAATGAATGGGGGGAGACTAGCCTGGAGGATTGCGGCTACAGTAATGTGGGCTGTGTTGTGGGGGCTACCTATCCCGAGATGGGGCGGGAGCTCAGAGAGGTCATGCCCAAGGCTTTCATATTGGTGCCGGGCTATGGGGCCCAGGGCGCTACAGCCGAGGACCTAAGGCCTTTCTTCTATGAAGACGGTCTGGGGGCTATTGTGAATTCTTCTAGAGGAATTATTGCGGCCTATACCAAGGATGCCTACAGGGATTTCGGCGAGGAGGGATTTGCGGCTGCGGCCAGAAAGGCTACAGAGGATATGATTGCGGATCTCCACAGGGTGGGGATTCATCCCGTTGGGGCTTGAGAGAATTGGAGGAGGAATGGTATGGAGTCATACAAAAAGGAATTTATTCAATTCATGCTGGACTGCCAGGTTCTGAAGTTTGGCGACTTTGTGACTAAGAGCGGGCGCAAGACTCCTTTCTTTGTGAATACCGGCTTCTATCGGACCGGGGGTCAGCTGCAGAGGCTGGGCGAGTACTATGCCAGGGCTATTCATGATAATTTTGGGGATGATTTTGACGTGCTTTTCGGACCTGCCTATAAGGGTATACCCCTGTCGGTGACCACGGCCGTGGCTTATCATTCTCTCTACGGCAAGGACCTGCGCTATTGCTCCAACCGGAAGGAGATTAAGGATCACGGGGATAAGGGCATTCTCTTGGGAAGTCCTATTTCAGACGGGGATCGGGTTATTATTATTGAGGATGTGACAACGGCGGGCACATCGATTCGGGAGACGGTGCCCATTCTGAAGGCCCAGGGAAATGTGGATATTCTGGGGCTTTGTGTCTCTGTGGACCGGGAGGAGCGGGGACAGGGCCAGAAATCGGCTCTGAAGGAGATTGAGGAAGAGTTTGGCTTTAAGTCCGCTTCTATTGTGAAGATGGGGGAGGTTATCTCTTTCCTGTCATCGGAGGAGGCAGATGAGAAGATAATTGATGACCAATTGATGCAGGCCATTGACCATTATTATGAGCAGTACGGGGCGGCGGAATCCTGAGAATTTCCGATGAAATTCGGAATCCAAAGACTTTCCGAATGCGTCAGGGAAACGCATTCGGAAATCCCGCGCAGGCGCGGGACACGCCCCTGCGTGGCAGGGGCTGGTCGGGTACGTATACCGAATTTCTGATGAAATTCGGTATACTATAGAAAGGCGGAAATTATGAGCGAAAATGAGGCAGCCTATAGGAGCATGAAGTTTTCTGCGGTTGTAAATATTGTAATGGGTGTAATTGTAATGCTGACGGGAATTACCGGGGGAATTCTATTATTCATTTCCGCCGGCAAGCTATTAAATGGAAAGTCCCGTATTATATTCTGAGAAATGATGTTTAAGAAGAAACGAAGGTATATTTTTACGAGCAATTCCCGCTCGGACAAGGGGATTATGGCCTCGGTCTGCGGGCTTATCTCAATGGTATCCTTTATTCTGGTTATGATGATTGTCTTGAGGGCAGGTGGAATCACAGGCTCCCGTCTGGGTGCCGTCGGTTTTGTTTCCTGCCTTTTCAGCGTTGCGGGAATTGTGCTGGGCATTATGAGCCTGGTGGAGAGGGATACATTCCGCTTTTTTCCGAGACTGGGGTTTACGGTATCCCTCTTGTCCGGTATCTGCTGGGGAGGTGTAATTTATGTTGGAATATCAGGAATCTGAGGTGGATCTGCTTTTGGAAAGGGAAGAGCTGGCGGATGGCAGAATTCAGGAAATGCTGTCGGAGCATATCCTGCCGGAGCCCTATGGGGCCTATTTCCGAAAGGAGGCCTCCGGCATCCTGCATCCCTCCTATGAGGCGGCTTTGCCTGAGAATTATGAGACATCCTATCTGAATCCCGCCTATGCGGTGTCCCTCTTTGGAGGGGAGATGGGCAGACTGCTCTCTTTTCTCTCCTATGAGCTTTTGAATATGGCGGCTTTTCAGGCGGAGAACAGCTATTACCGCGCTAAGGCGGGGATTGGCGGGCCCTCC
>JAILCB010000116.1 GCA_024680595.1 Lachnospiraceae bacterium
GAGGCCTTGGCGACAGCCCATCATCCAAGGCCTTCCCTTGCCCTTCCGCATATTTTCCCTTTCATAATTTTCCCCCATAGACTGGCCCGTCATACTAGTCTAACAGCAGTTATATTTGTTATAATCATAGCAAAACTTTAATCATTAGAAAAAGCATACCTATTCTCTCGACTCGATGGATCGGAGCCATCCTTCAGTCGGAATTAAACATTGCTTCTTACCACTATTACTAGGTATCAGATAAGTATATTTGAAAGGAGACCATATGCCGGGCGAAGAATTTAAGGAGAAAACAATAGCCGACAATCAGGTATTTCAGACAGAGCGGCAGATTGTGGAAACGCATCAGGAACAACAGGGCTTTTTGAATGATCAAAATGCCGTACAGCAGAGCCTTTTAGACAATCAAAATGCTGAAAATCAGACTATGGATATCAAAAAGCTCCTTGAAAAAAAGAGGCTTATGAATGATTCCATCCTGAAAAAGCTAAAAACAGATGAATATAAAAACGGCGTAGAGCGGTATGAAGGCTGGGTTAACGATCAGAAGATTCTGAGAAGCAACAGAATATTCATCCTGAAAGAGGACAATAAGTGGTATGGCCAGGATTCACCGGAGATGGTTCGGGTAAAGAACGACCTCAAAGCACTTAATTCCATACTTGCGGGACAGTATACGGAACAGGCCCTTAATGAGGTTAGTGCCGCCTACCGGAATGCCATTGATGCCTGTCAGCTATACATCCAGAACAAAAATCCCTATTTCGCGGCCGGAAGAAGAAGACTCGCCCAAGTAAAGGATCTTCTGAGACAGATAAAGGATGAGCAGCAGCG
Source organism: Lachnospiraceae bacterium (assembly GCA_024680595.1). Taxonomy (GTDB): domain Bacteria; phylum Bacillota; class Clostridia; order Lachnospirales; family Lachnospiraceae; genus NK4A144. Next base: position 835 of record JAILCB010000116.1, read on the forward strand.
TTTTGAACAGGGTACAAGCATGCTGAATAATGCCCATGACCTAAAGACCTTTAATGATATATTGGATCTGGAAGGCAAAGCCTACAAGCAACCTCTAGATGTACAGGCGGAAAACAAGCTAAAAGAGGGTATAGATGAGCTTTCTGATTTCCTTCCCCTTATGAAAAAGGATAAGTCACTGATTTCTGATAAGGTAGATGGCGAGACCTACTGGAAGCAGCTAAATGAGGCCGGCGCCAGGATGATTAGCGGATGGGGAACAAAGAGCGACAGACAGAGGGGCCGGGATATGGCGGATGTTCTCTTCTCCGCAAATAAGATCCTGTCAAAGAAGGAATATGGCAGCAATTCGAGAAACACGGCAGCGAAAAGATTAAAGAATTTTGTGGCCGAGACTTTGTCTACTATGTCCATGAATTGCCGTACCCTAGCCTTAGAGCAGATTTTCAAGAAGGAGGACGCATTTGAAAAGGATAAGTCAACCACCCCGGAAATGAAGAAATTAAATAACGAATTCTTCATGGATATGGCAAGGGCTGAATACAAAAAAAGTCATCCCGATGTCGACCTCGATGACATGCTAACAGACGAAAATTACCGGAATATATATATGAATGAAAGAATAAAGGAGGAAGGAATAGCTTTTGATTCTGTCTTTAAGGACAATGAACTCTATAACAAGGCAAATGCGAAGTTCCCTCTTGCCCGATGGAAATCCGAAGGTCTTCTTTGCACTCCTGTCAGAAGGGACAGATACGGCGATGTAATTGAGGAGGACAAGGGAGCGGTTAAGGAATGGGAGGCACTTTTCACAAAGCTCGCCAATGCAAAGGCAGAGGATATTAAGGAAATCGGTTCCGACTATATTAAACGCACTTTAAACACCGATCCTACAATACTCATGGATGACGAATGGAGAAGAAAGCATCCCTACGAAGCGGATTCCATCAAAATGCGGTTTTTAACCGTTCAGAATATTTACACGTCCTGGGTTGGAGAACTGGGAACAGAGGCAAGAAAATATTTTGAAGAAACCCAAAAGAATGACCGGCTAGATAAATTGGATAAGTTCATATTTGCCTTTCAGAATTATCAGCAGTCAGATGAACTTTTTACCCACGGAATGATGAAAGGTAAGCCCGATGAGACTTTAATAGAGGATTTGAGGAACTATAGAGAGCTGAAAAAGAAGGGAAATGAAAAGGCTGAATTTGAGCCCTCCTCTTCTTCCATTAACCATCTGTTTTTCACCGGCGAAACCAAAAACCTGGGAAAACTGCCCTTCGCCCCCAAGGAAGAGAGCTTCCTGCTAGAGTCAATTAAAAGCATGGAAGAGGCCGGGGAAGGAGATGTATTTTTCCAGACCGAATACTACCGTAAGGAGTGCCTTGAACAATTGAAAAAGCTTGAATAGGCAGCTAATGGGTAAACTTGGCTTTCGAGAAGTCACAGGATAAAAAATTTCATCCAGAATCCAAAAGGGATGTCGCCTTGATTAATTAATATCAAAGCGGCGTCCCTTTTTCACGTGAGAGATTACTATCAGTCTTCCTTGCTTTTCTCCGCGAAACTGTCCACCATTTCCTGAAGCTCGATAAAGCGCTCCATCCTTTCTTCAATCTGACTGTCTACTTCTTCCTTCTCCCTGATAAGCTCCATAAGCCTGGGAAAGTCCGTGGCGGCCTCGGCTATTCTTTTCTCCAGATCCCCGCTGCGGTTCTCCAGCTCCTCGATCTCACCCTCTATGCTGTCATATTCCCTCTGTTCTTTAAAGGAAAGGCGGACCTTTTCACGGGTTCTGCCATGACCGCCCTTAGAAGACCTGGCTGACTCCTCATTCCCGGAGAAATTCCCGGCGGACAGGTCCCTTTTTCCTGAATCTTCCCTATCAGACCCGGAGCCATCTTTCCCCGCACTTGCGCCACTGGCACCTGCCTTCCCTTCAGGGCTCTCCTTGGACCCGCTGCCGCTTTTCCCGCCTTTTCCGCCATCGACGCCTGCCCCCGTCTTCCCAGTCAGACCCTCATGGTGTCCGCTGCCGCTTTTCCTGCCTTTTCCGCCGTCGGCTCCGGCGGCAGTGTCCTCTTCCTGCAAATGCCTTAGGTAGTCGGAATATCCCCCCTCGCTCTGCCTCAGAATCCCGTCCGGCCCAAAGGCAAAAATCCTGGTCACCACCCGGTCCAGGAAATAGCGGTCATGACTCACCGTAATCACAATTCCCGCAAAGCTGTCCAGATAGTCCTCCAGAATCCTCAGGGTCTGAATGTCCAGATCATTTGTAGGCTCGTCCAGGAGAATCACATTTGGCTGCTCCATAAGGACTCTCAGCAGATAAAGCCGCCGTTTTTCACCTCCGGACAGCTTGGAAATCGGGGCATACTGCAATTCCGGACTGAATAGAAAGCGTTCACACATGGCAGAGGCGGACACCAGTCCCTCCGCCGTCCTAATATATTCCGCCGTATCCCTAATATAGTCCACCACCCGCCTGTCTCCGTCCAGGGCCTCATTCTCCTGGCCGAAGTAGCCAATTTTGATGGTCTGTCCCACCTCCACAGACCCTGTCTCCGGTTCCAGAAGGCCTGCTATACAGCTCATGAGGGTGGATTTCCCGCATCCATTGGGGCCAATAATGCCAATCCTATCCAGTTTATTAAAGGTATAGGTGAAATCCCTGAAGAGAACCCTCCCTTCATAGTTCATGGAAATATTGTCCACAATAATAGTCTTATTACCCATTCTGCTAGGCAGGGAGCTGAGCCGGACCTGTCTCTCCTCCTCCGGCCTCTGCCTGTCCCTCAGGGCCTCGAAGCGCTGAATATGGGCCTTTTGCTTGGTGGAACGGGCCCTGGCCCCCCGCAGAATCCAGGCCAGGTCCTTTCGATAGAGGGCGGCAGCCTTCCTCTCCGCCGCCTGCTCATAGTCCAGCCTCTGCTGCTTTAGATCCAGAAATCCCGAATAATTGGCCCCATATCGATATACATTTCCCTTATCCACTTCCAGAATCCCATTAGTAACCTCATCCAGAAAATACCGGTCATGGGTAATCATTAGGAGGGCCCCCCGGAAATGCTTCAGGAAGTCCTCCAGCCATTCTATCATCTCCGAATCCAGATGGTTGGTGGGCTCGTCCAGAATAAGCAGGTCCGACGGGGTCATGATGGCTGCCACAAGAGCCGCCCTCTTCCTCTGCCCTCCTGAAAGAATAGCCAGTTCACAGTCCGGATCCTCAAGCCCAAACTTAGCCAGATTAGCCTTGATTTCCCCCATCTTGTCCCAATGGTCCCCTCCGGCATAGATCCTGTCCACCACATTCTCCAGCACCGTCCTATTCATATCAAATATAGGATTCTGCGGCAGGTAGGAGATACGGAGTCCGGTGGTGCTAACCACCTTCCCGCTATCGGGCTCCACCTGCCCTGCCGCTATGGCCAGCAGGGTGGATTTGCCGGTGCCGTTCACTCCCACCACACCGATCTTATCCGAATCGCTGATGCCCAGCGAGACATCCTTGAGAACAGGCTTAGCCATATAGGTTTTTGATATATTTTCCAGATTGATTAAATTCATACTTTTTCCAATGTCTCCATGAAGAATGCTTTTGTCCCGCAAGGGCAATTTACAATAGTCGGTTCCACTATCAGCAGTCAGATAATCAGCAGGTGCGCAAGAACGGCCGCCTTTCGGCCTTTTGTTGGTGTATACGTCTACCTTCCGCAGGCCTTTCGGATTATCCCGAATGCTCAATAGCCCCTCTTTCTGTCCACTAAATGCATAAGGGGCCGTCCGGCACAATAGTTCATGAGATCCTCACAGAACATTTCCACATTTCTGTCCCGGGTATAGTCCACGGTAAGATTCCCTGCCACATGAGGGGTTATAATAAGGTTCTTGATATCCCATAGCTCGCTGTCTTTGGGCAGCGGCTCTGTCTGGAATACATCCAGGGCGGCCCCCCACAGCCTGCCCTCCTTCAGGGCGGCTGCCAGGGCTTTTTCATCGATGGCAGAGCCCCGTCCCACGTTTACTACCACAGCCTCAGGCGGCAGGAGCCCTATTCTATCCGCCGAGAGAATCCCCACTGTTTCTGGCGTCCCCGGCAAACTCATGGCCAAAATATCCGTTTCCGGCAAAACCTTATCCAGTTCCGCCACAGACAAAACCCGGTCAAAGGCCGCCTCCGAGCTTTTCCCGCTGCGGTTCACCCCCATAAGGAGCGAGGGCTCAAAAGCCTTAATTCTCCTGGCAAAAGTACAGCCAATATCCCCGGCTCCCAGCACCGTAACCCGGCTCCCTTTGATAGACTTTTGCCGTCTGGGAGGAAGCCATTCCCTTCTCATCCTCCCCTCCTCAAATTCCGGAATCCTCCTTAAAAGCATGAGGACCAGGCCAATCATATGCTCCGAAATGGCCACTCCGTATGCTCCTGCGGAATTCGTGAAGATACAGTCCTTATTGGCAAAGAAATCCTTCCCCATCAATCTATCCACCCCCGCCCAGGGCAGGCAGAGCCATTTGAGATTCTCACAGGCCGCGGCAATCCGGGGGCAATAGCCATAGACAATATCCGCCTCCCGGGCCTCGCCAAGGGCCTCCTCCTCTTTCTTGAAAAAGGACACCTCCGCTTTCACCTCCCCTGCCTTCTCGCGGATTAGGGAGATATTCTTCTCCGTCAAAAGGTCACTGACAACCACAATTTTCATTATTCCCTCCTAAATTCCGGCATTATAATGCCTAATATAGTTTCTTTTATAGAAAACTACCAAGCCACTCACATACCATTTCCCAACTCCACCGTCCTATTATATATAAGGGATAAAATAGGATTTAGTCTATACCTATTTCCTAAAGCTCCCACTTTCAGGGAATCTCGTCCGCCAGCTGCCGGTCGGCTTTAGCCGACAAATTTCATCTCGGCGGATCTGCCATAAATAACCGTCCATGAACTCATTCATTCCGGCCTTTGCTTCCTTGATATAAATCAGGATTTCCTAAAAAATATCCGCAAATTACCAATTGTTGTATCCTGATTTCATCATAATTCAACATTAATTTTCAACCATTAAGAGACATATTATTCCGAAAATCAGAACCCCTGTTGAAGTTCATCCTTGTCGGTGTTATAATTAAACGTACTATATCCTTATACATTTGGAAAGGGAGACCCATATGAATAACGAAAGCACTCAAAAGCAATTACTGAATCCAGAACAGAAAAATGAGGAAATCACTATTGCCTACCGAATAAAAACTCTCCGCGAATATCAGGGCCTTACTCAAGAGGATCTTCGCAAAGCAGCCGGATACAGTGACAAGTCTTCCATAAGCAAGATTGAAAACTCCGGTAATGACATCTCCCTAAAGAAAGTCAACAGAATCGCTGCTGCACTGGGTGTTACCACCAACGAGCTTTTAGGAGACGATAAAACCGACTCCCGAATACAGGTTCTTGCCGATGCGGCGAAAAAGGAACGGGAAAGAATTCCTTCTGAATTAAAGACAATGATGGATGAATTCAAAAATACTCTTGAAAGCTACAATAAAGATCTCGAAACCACCCGCGGCCTAATTAATAAGCTCACGGAAAAAGAGAAATACCAAAATTTAAAAGAAAACTTTGATGAAACTATGGCGGAACTCAACAGTAAAAGCAGTCTGCTCAACAAGCTTTTTGCAGATTTAGAGAAGGCCGTCAACTATGAAACAACTGATACGCAGACAGAGGAAACTTAAATCCTTATCTGCGCTGTGACCTGAATGATTCAAGGATAGCTTATTTCTGATGAAATCCGCTATCCTTTCTATTTCACGGAAAAAAATCAGTGACTTCCTCCAGGGTTTTTACAAATAGGTCCAGCCCCTCCTTATCCGCCTCTGTAAACCGTGAAAAGCTGGGGCTGTCAATATCCAGCACCGCTACTACCCTTCCTTCGGCATGAATTGGCAGCACAATTTCAGAATTAGAGGCACAGTCACAGGCAATGTGGCCTGGAAATTCGTGCACATTCTCCACCACCTGAATCTGATCCTTTAATGCGGCAGTTCCGCAGACCCCCCTCCCCAGGCCAATCCTAATACAGGCAACCTTCCCCTGAAAGGGGCCAAGAAGAAGGGATCCTTTATTCATCAGATAGAAACCAACCCAGTTCAAATCCTCCATATTCTCATTCAGCAGGGCAGAGGCATTTGAAAGGACCGGCAGGAAATGCTTCTCATCCTCAGCCAAAGCCTTTATCTGTTCTGCTAACATCTTGAAATCCGTCATATTCCCTCCCAAAAAAGCAATCTACAAGGAAAATGGCAGTTCGTCAAGTCATAATAACACTGCCGCTTATTATCAGCTAGTCCCATTATAAAAGCTACAAAAACATTTTCAAGAACAAGCTAAATGATAATTCACAACCCATCCCCCTACCGCCCGGGACCAAAACTCTGCACAGATATCCTCCCTCA
>JAILCB010000154.1 GCA_024680595.1 Lachnospiraceae bacterium
CCCACGCCGTAGCAGTTGCCGGACACCACCTGGACCACATCCTGATTGCAGGAGTACCAGGCCACCGGCACCCCCTCGGGCACGTTCTCCAGGGACAGCTCCGTCACGCCGCCCACCTGGGTCTCCGCCTTCTTGGACTTGAGCTTGGGATCAATGACTGTGGCCTCCACCGTCCCGTAGAGCTCGGATGTAAGGGTGGCGGTCCCGCTCTTACCCACCTTGATGGCGCCCTTTTTACTAATCTTCAATGCTTTTGGATTGGAGGACGTGGCCCCCGCATCCACCTGGATCTTACTTCCCTTGACGGCATAGTACTTGCCGTCATCCCCCTTGAAGAGGGAGGACTGCTTGCCCGAGGCATTCAGCCTATCCCAGGCATTGCCCGAGGCTGTAGCGGCTGTTGCCCCACTCCCATCTGTGGCTTCGGCCAAAGCTGCTGTGGCAGCTGCTTCCCCGCTATCTATCGTCGCGGACGCGGTTTCCGAAACCTCGTCCACGATGGCAGCCTTCGGAGCCTCGGCAGCGATTGCGGTTGAATCTTCCCCGCCCTTTTCTACGACGGTTGTTTCCTCCCCCACCTCCTCAATCAGGCCTGAGCTCGCTTCTGCGACCACTCCCCCCGCAAAAACAGGCATAGAATTGCCAAACACAAGCGACGCCGCAAGCACAAGCGCCAAAGACTTCCTTCTCCTGAAATGCCCAAACATATCACGACCTCCTATTTGAAATAACATCTTCTGTATATTATATACTTCAAAACCATAAAAGTAAATCGGATAGGCAAAGCATCTCTCTTCAATAATCTGGCCATCACACGGGGATTTGCCTAAATCCTGCAAAATGCCCAACTTAGGCAAAAATCCATTTTCCGGCCCTTGAAGGAAGGCGGCATGACAGGATACAGAAAGCGGTACGACATGCCCCAACACACTGAGGCCTTGCCTAAATCCTGCAAAATGCCCGATTTAGGCAAAAATCCATTTTCCCGGCCGTAGGAGGCGTATTGGACAGGACCTGAAATAGAGGGGAAATTTTACGGAGAAATCAAAGAAAACAGCAGAAATCTCCGTAAATAGCCCAATCCGACATTTTTGATTACGGAGTAAAATGAATATTTTTTGAAAATCTCCGTAAATAGTCCCCGAGACCACGGCCCTCACCCATGACCTCAAGGTCCTTCCCCATCCTTTCACTTCACAAACCATTCCAGCACTTTATCACTTCACAAGCCACTCCATTCTTCAAAAAGAGATGATGGAATTCCCGCTCCTTACCTTAATTATAATACTCGTCGTACTTCTCTATGGCTTCCTCGATCCTTCCCTCCACCAGGGTCGCTTCATACAATCCGTCGCTGTTTGCCTGCAGACCTTCAAGCCTTAGCTGCATCACGCCGGGCGGATTATCCACGTCCAGAAGCTCCAGCCCCCTTAACTGTTCGGACTTCTGATAAACCATATCCAGGGAGATATATTCCTTCCCATCCCGCCCCCTCCATCTGGAAAAGACCAGCTTCCCGCCGATGGGAGTCTTCTTTTCCAGGCCCCCGGGCAGGCTGTAATCCTCTGCGCCGATAGATGCCAGAACGCTGCCAATATTAGAATCATGGCCGCAGAGAAAGGTGAACTTCCGCCCTTCCTCGGTCAGCTCCGACAAAATTTCCTGCAAAAGCGGATGGGCCACGTTTACACATACCATAGGGGCAGTGAAGAGGACATCCCCGTAGGTCTCCTTAATCTCGGCGATACTGTCCCATTTCTGTGGGGTCATCGTCTTGCCGAAGGCGGCCTTAGATTCATCTGCCTCATAATATTGCAGCATCAGGGCGTCGCTTAGGGTATTGGCGGTCTTCAGGGAGCCCTTCATTCCGGGCTCCTTTCCCTCCTCCAGGATAAATTCCGTATCGTCGGTCTGAAAACCTGTAAACTTGCCGTCCTTATAATCCCGGGACTGCTTCACATCAATGACATCGCTCAAGACCTGATAATTATCCGCCAGCCCGGCTATGGTATTCTCAAAGGTATCCCTGATCTGCGCCTCGATTTCCTGCTTGTTTTCCGGACTAAGGGAGGTCAGGGCCGGCTCGAAGACCGGATCCATGGTATCAAATTCCGCATGGTATTCGATATCCGCATCCCCCACAGGCAGAAGCCCGGCCTTGAAGAAATTAGAGGTGGCTATGGTCCTCTGCTTAGAATTACAGTAGATCCTGAGTTCCTTACCGGGCTGATAGTCCTCCGGAAATAATCCCTCCTGTTCCAGCCATCGTCTGAAATATTGACCCATTTCGGTCTCCAGTACCCCGCCCCGGATGGATAAGTCGCTGGCATCCGAGGTCCAGTTAAACCACTCATGGGGGGTCATGGTGTCCAGCACCGATCCCTTTTCACTTAGAGGGGAACGAATATTATGCCGGGAAAGAATCATCACCTGATAGAGCGTGTAGCCCTCATGGGAAAGATCATAGTTCTTCTGTGGCTTCTGCTCCTGCCCGATGCCTTTGGCGCCGCAGCCGGTCACGCAAAGCAGTCCCATGGCCAGAACCAGCGCCTGCAGTCTCTTGATGGTATTTCTAATATTCATAATTTACCCTCGAATTATTTGCTAATAATAGTCAGAATATAATTAATGTATCTTTTACTGCAAACTTCTCCCCCTAATTAATTAAAAGTCTCGCTTGCGGGACTTGGCCCGGGATTCGTGTCAGCGTCATCTGGCCGCTTCCGGACAGGCGCCGACTCTGAACCTCAAGCCACGGCTAATGGTCGGGTATTCATGGGACCCTGACCGATGCCTAAGGGACAGGGCAAGTATTCTTTGAAAGAAATGAGGGAGGTAGGCTGCCGGTGACCGGTGCGTCCCTCCCTTCGATTCTAATTATTGAATTCCCTTATCCATCCTGTCAATCTTGTTTAATTGTAATAATACTTCCCGCCGGCTACAGGACTGCCTGTAAAGCCGGTGCCGGAGAACATATTGGACACAGCATAAGATGGAAGGTCTCCGCTGGGAAGGGTAAGGAAAAGGTGAGAACCTGAATCCTGAGTTATCTTCAGCTTTTCGCAGCCTTTAAACATATATGCATAACAATATGTCGCTAATATATTGGCTGAAAGGGTCGGCGGAACAGTTA
>JAILCB010000165.1 GCA_024680595.1 Lachnospiraceae bacterium
GACCAGGGAGGGCAATCAGATTCGCAGGAATTGTACGATGAGCTTTACCGTAAATTCCTATAATAGGGCTTTGGAGGTGCTTACGGACTTATCTAAGGCCAGGTGCAGGAATTTAATTAGTAATGTGCAATTCTCTTCGCCAGAAGAGAATCTGGCCCTGGGGCCGGTATCTGTTTCTGCTGTAATTACCTTCTATGAGACGATGGTGGATGGTGTTCCCGACTCTGCACTTCCTGCCGACAAAGCCGCAGAGAGCTGACAGGGCTGCTGGGCGGCAGGGCTGTAAAGAGATGCTGGGGCTCCTAAAATATCCGGAGCCGCCGGGCTGGAAAGGCTAAGCGAATTTGGAATTAGAGGGACCGGTTCTCTTGGCAGGTTAGGAATCCGTCAGCTTCTTTGTGAACCGGTAGAGTAGTTTCTCATCCTTGTCATATTTTTCCCTGAAGGTAAATCCCAGCTTTTCTATGAAGCGGATGGACCGCTTATTATCGGGGTAAATAAAAGAATTGATCATTGAAAAACCTAGGATTTCATGAGCATAGTCCAGAATGGCGGAGCAGACCTCGAAGGCAATGCCCTTTCCCCTGGCTATGGCGGAAAAGAGATATCCTAATTCCGGTTCCTGAAATCCATCCCTATGATTGAGCCCCGCTCTTCCTATAAGCTCTCCTGCCTCTTTCCGGTAGGGGGGAATATAGGGAAGGGCGGGATTTTCTATTATTTTTTGAGGAATTCTATTGTAGACCAGCCAAAAACCATAGCCGTAAAAGCCGTACATTTGCTCAATGTAGGCCTTTTGGAATTGAATTTCATCCTCCCTGGATGGGAAGAGAGGGGGATTATTCTTCTGAATTTCCGGATCCTCATGGAGCCGGTAAATATCGTCAATATCGTCTAATGACAGTTCCCTCACCAGGGTGCGTTTTGTCCTTAGGATGGTCCAGGGGATGCCCCGGGATCGTTCGTAAAGCTTTCGGATGAAGTCCGGGCTAACCTCGTCAAAGCCCATTATAAGGCATTGGGCATCAGAGCAGGGAAAATCAGGCTCTCCATAGACAGCAAAGCCTATTCCCTCTTTTCTGGCATAATCTGCCCCCCACTCTCCGTCTGTTAATAGGAAGGAATCCCCGGCGGAGAGGGTATGGTAATTTAAGGGCAGGAGGATGGCTTCTTTGCCCTTGATTAAGTGTTGGGAGCAAGCTTTATTTTGACGGCAGGATAGGATAGAAGTCCTATCCGGGTGAGGGGGGGTTACCTGCAGAGCTTTTGAGAGTTGGGAGGGATTCCCGGGAATTAATCTGGATAATTGATGGCCCTCCTTGGAAAGAGCCCGCATCAAATCCTGAAGAAAAGGAATCTCCAGGGATTGCAGACAGAATATAATATGAATAAAGTCAGGAAATTGTGTTTGAGAGATATTAGGCAATGGTCATTTACCTTTAAAAAGGGAGGATGCCAGGTACCGGGTACCTGGCATTATTATGAAAAAGTTTTAATATAGTAGTGTTAGTACTATGTGTCTGTCGAATTAAGTGTATGTTTGTTTTTGATGATTTGATTATATTAGTATATTTTGGACAAAATTTAATACTCAAATTAACATTTTTGAAATTAATTGTAAATAAGATGTGAACAGCACATATTATTGACAATCAAACAGGAATGAGCTAGTATGTCAAAGTATTTCATATTTGTTACAGTTCTTAGTTAATAGAAGGAGAGAAAATATGGCACATAAGAAAAAAGCATCTGTTTCAGCGGAGGTTAAGACGGACTCTATTGCAGAGAAAATGCCGGCCAAGTCCCAGGGGACTAAGAGTGCCGGTGCCAAAGAGGAAGTGAAAGAGAAGCTGCTTTCGGAAAAGGCCGAGAACAAGTCAGAGGAATGCGCCTGCAAAGAAGTGAAGAAGGTGGAAGAGAAGGCCACCGTTGAGACAAAGGCTGTTGCAGAGAAGGTTTCAGTGAATACAGAGGCAGCAGTTGTGGAAGAGAAGAGCTGCTGTAAGGAGGCAAAAATGAAGGATACTTTCATTATTCAGTTCCATGGCAGGGAATTAAGCCGGGAAAAGGTAGAGGAAAGGTTTAAGGAAGTCTGGTCTCAGGATTATGGCAAGAATGTGGCGGATGTTAAGGATGTCACCTTCTATATCAAGCCCGAAGAGGATGCGGTTTATTTTGTAGTGAATGGTGTTGACCAGGGGAGTTTCCTGGTTTAATATGTAATTATATGAAAGCAAGGATTCAAGCCGGATACGAAAGCATCCGGCTTTTATTTTCAAATCAATACCGTTTCTTTCACCTGCTATTGATTCCTGTCATTATTTATATTCTATATTTTTTGACGGGGATTCTTTCCCATACCTTTGCGGATGCCGGAATACCCAATGAGTACAGGGAGGCGGCAAATGTATTTCTGACAAAGGAATTCATGGAGGGCCGTAATCCCTATGCCCTGTCCTCTCTGGGAGGGGATGTTCCCGGCTTTATTTATCTATATGGACCCCTTTACTCTTTGATTGTGGCCGTATTGGGCTCTATCCTGCCGCTTGATCTGGTGGTGGTCCATTATCTGGTCACAATTGCCTGTATTATTGGCTCTGCGGCTCTGGCGGCAAAGATTGTCTCAGAGCACACGAAGACACGGCTGTCGCCGGCCCTGGCCTTTCTGTTCCTAATGAATTGTCATTGGCGCTATAATTATGTGAATGCGGTTCCGGACAGCATGGCCCTTTTCATAATGGTGCTGGTGCTCTTTATCCTGACCCGGCCAAAATTTCGCCATAAGCCCCTGGCAGCGGCCGTTTTGACAGTTGCCGTCTTCTTTACAAAACAGTATTTCCTCCTGGTGGCGGGTACGGCTGTTCTCTACTTTTTCTTCCTGGAGAAAAAGAAGGATTGCCTGAAGTACCTGCTCTATATGGCTTTAACAGCTGCTGCGGCGGTGATTTTTATTCAATTGGCGGCCCCGCTTTTCTGGACTTACTCTATTTACCTCGTGAAGGGACCCGGGAACGGCACATCGAATCATGTAACCCGGGGCAGTGTTCGGATTACGGGCACTCAATATAATCTCAATCAAATCATGTCTATTGGGGGCATGTTCCTCATGCTCTTCATTGCGGAGGCCCTGGGCGTGGCTGTTTCTCTTGTCCTGGAGATAAGGCGCAGGAAGAAGGGGGGAAAGGTCTGCCGGGATAGGCTCCGGCTCAATCGCTTTGACCTTCTCATGCTATTTCATATGGCGGTTTCCGGAGTATGCCTTTTGCACCTGGGCAAGAATGACGGGGCCTGGCTTTCCTATTATCTGCAGCTATTCATGCCCGCTCTTATTATGGGATCCCTAATTATATTGGAAAAGTTTTTGCCGGAAGGGGGACCCTCGTCAAATAGGGATGCCGGCAAAACCGATTCTGTGGATGAGGGTGAAAATGGGCCCGGATCCCGGCAAATCGAGAGGGGATCTGGCTCCTATCAGACCCCTGACACGGCAGAAGATCATGCGGAAGGGCAGATAGATGCGGGGGGCCGGGGGGATGGCAGTGATGAAGTAAGGCTTTCCGGTGAAATAGAAAGCACTGCGAAGACCGGTAGCCTGTATAAATGGGGATACAGACTCTTCTATATTATATTAATATGCTTCACAATATTTAGAACCCATACCAGGATGCCCTTATCCCCCATGACCGACGCCGACTATAAGGCCTGGCAGGAGGCTGAGCAATATCTGGACTCCAGACAGGGGGACAAGTATCTTTATCCCCCTCTTGCCTATTATGGCCTGTCCCATGGCATTTACGTCTATAACTCGGGCCAGCCCTTTGTGGTCTCGGAAAAATTCTATAAGCGTTATCATGAATCGGATTTCTGGCAAAAGCTCTTTCCCTATGCCGACAATGTTTTTTCAGAGCACCTGGCCTATCGGGAATATCTAAAGGACAGGGTGCGCAAGGGGGAATATGAGGTGGTTACCCGGATTGCGGACACGGATACGGTGTTCGGGACAGAGGATCTGACTCTTCATTATAGAAAAGAGAAGACCTTGAGCCTGCGATGCGGTAAAGGGGTTTGGGACGTGGAATTTTGGGCCAAATAGGACAATAAAAAATTTTTACAGAATAATGTTGACAAATGCGATTCATGGTGCTATCTTATGACATGTAGATATTAGCACTCGAACTTAATGAGTGCTAACACAGCGAAGGGCAGAGATGCCTGAGGATTCATATTTAATGAAACAAAGGCACTGTGGAGAATCGCAATGGAGTTAAATGAGAGGAAAACTAAAATTCTGGAGGCAATTATCCGTACCTATCTGGATACGGGTGAACCGGTGGGGTCTAGGACAATATCCAAATATGCGGATCTGTCCCTGAGCCCTGCAACAATCCGGAATGAAATGTCTGACCTGGAGGAGATGGGCTATATCCTGCAGCCCCATACCTCATCCGGAAGGATTCCCTCCGATAAGGGTTACCGCTTCTATGTGGACAGGCTCTTTCAGGACAAGGAAAGGGAAGTCGCTGATATGCACGAACTGGTAGTGCAGAAGGCGGATCAGCTCTCAGAGCTCCTGCGTCAGGTGGCAAAGCTTCTGGCACAGAATACGAATTATGCGGCTATGATTTCCGCGCCGCAGATTCACCGTAATAAGTTAAAGTTTATCCAGCTTTCACGGGTAGACGCGGATCAAATTCTGGCCGTCATCGTCGTGGAGGGAAATATCATCAAGAATAAGATGATCCACGTAGACGGCGAAATGTCTGACGAGACAATCCTGAAGCTGAATCTGTTGCTAAACACCCAC
>JAILCB010000210.1 GCA_024680595.1 Lachnospiraceae bacterium
CCGACAGAACTTCAAGAATAATATTGCCTCTATGCTGGGAGATAAGGAATATGCCTCAACCCCTTATTTTGATAAGGTTTTGAAGAGGGAGACCGGAATTGTGAGTTCATCCTATCTGGTGGATTTAGCCAGGATCTTCACATCCATAGATACCCATGTGCTTACACAGAATCCCCGTAATGAAGGGGAGAGGGAGCTGGGTAAAGCTATGGCTAAAACCCTCTATGGCAATGTGAAGGACGAGAATTTAAAGCAGGTTAAATTTGAAGATCTCCTTAAGTATTCAGGCTTAAATGGAGATACCAACTGGAGGTCCCTGCTTCGGAATTCGATAATGGGATAGAGATTTTTCTGAGCCGGGGAAAAGGGATTTGTGTATTCTCACCGGGCTTATGGTTTAGATGCAGTGGGAATGATTAATAATTTTTGAAGCGAGACTTGAATCAGGAGGATATAATGACTGGTTATTCGGAAGAAATGAAGGATGTTCCTTTCCAAAGCTATGAAGAGTATATGGGATATATATTCGACTGTGTCAATATTTGCCTGGATCACTATATTACCCAGATGAAGGGGGTTTTCGCTTCGGAACAGGGCGGATACAAGAATGTGCTCTACCCCGATATCGAGGTGGCGGGGGAGGTCTGTCGGGCCAAACTCATGGACTTCGCCAAAAGGGAAAAGGGAGAGGATTCCGGGGAGGAGAATTCCCAGGCAGGAGAGGGCGCAGCCGGAGGGGATTCGGATGCCCTGCCCTCTGATGATGACGATCTTCTAAGTAAGCTGGCCGGCGGTTTCGGTGAGGATGAGGACACGGAATCCGGGGAAAATTCCCATGAAGACAGCGATTCAGACTCTGATAATGAAGAGGGGGATGATGTCTGGGATGACGGTCTCCTGCTTTCCCTCATGCGGGATTTCTCTGCGGAGTCTCAGCAGGAGGATGAGGAGGAGGGCTCTAATAGCGGGGCCGGTCCCGCCATGGAAAGGGAGGATCTAAAGGGGGAGCCTGAGATTCATTCCCGGCTGGATTTCCTGGATGAAAGGGCGGAGGCTACCTTGAAGGCCGGAATTCGTCTTCCCTTCTATGAGCTCTGTAAAAAGCTGGATTTTGAAAGCTTTACCAGGTTCTGCTTTGCCTGCGGCATCCTTTCCTCTACACAGACAGACTATGCCGGCATCTATCAAATCATTAATGAGAATGGAAATTTGTCCGTGCCCACCATTGAATCGGCGGCCAAGCTTTACTATGGTAACCGTTTCTCTATTACGGGGGCCTATGGTGATATGTCGGCCTGTCTAGAGCAGCTTTTGCCCATTCTATCCCTGGATGTGAGGGGAAATATGCCTTTTTCTACCGTGGTTTCCCCGGACAAGAGGATTATCGACTTCCTCTTTGGGCGGAATCCGGAGGCTCTGGACGAGGACTATAACCGCTTTTTCAGTATGCTGACCAAGTCCAATGAGGATCCGGGCCCTGTCATGGCGAATGAAGGGGTCCTGGATGCCATGGAGATTTCCTATAGTGAGGGAGGCCGGATTTTCTATTACTATGGGGACGAGGGCAGCGGGCGGCGCTTTTTCGTCAAGAAATTCTGCCAGAAAAGCGGCCTCAAGGCCATAGCCGTGAACTGCAAAAAGCTCTTTAATTATGATTTCCAATTTGTGAGCCGGGCCCTGTGGGCGGTGACGAGGGAATGTATCCTCATTAACGCCTGCTGCTGCCTCACGGAGCTGACCTTCCGGGAGGAGGAAAAGGAGAAGTTCTTTGGATATATGGACATGGCCTTTTCCAGACTTACGGAAAAGGATATCCTGGTCTTTGCCATGAGTAAGGAGCATATCGACTTTAGGGAGGTGACCAAGGAGCAATATACGGAGCTGGAGCTGCCCACCCCGGACACCGGGGAGAGGGAGGCCTGCTGGCAGTATTTCGCCCAGAATTATAAGCTTTGGGAAGAGTGCGACCTGCTGGAGATGTCCACTAAGTTCCTCTTTACGCCGGGAAAGATAAAGGATGCCTTGGTTTCAGCCAGAAACCTGTCTGCCATGAAGAAGGAGGAGGTTATTTCCAGAGACAGCCTGTTCCGGGGCTGCTATAACCAGATGAGCTCGGAGCTGACCCAGAAGGCCACCAAAATCAAGGCCAA
>JAILCB010000226.1 GCA_024680595.1 Lachnospiraceae bacterium
CTCCAGCATAGACCGGAATTCCCCATTGGTATTCGAGTCCACATAGGCCGCTATAGAAAAATCAATTCCGCCGCTATTCAGATTAATCTCATGATTCAAATCCGCATAGGAATAATGCTCCGTGTCCAGCTGGCCCAAAAGGTTCTTCCAGAGCCCCAGATAGGGGGTCAGCTCATTTCCAAGTCCATCCAGATCAAAGAGGAATGTAATATAACTGATTCCATTCGTGAACACGTCATGGTGAAGACAGGTCACCCCGTCCTCCTCACTCGCTTCATTAAAAATCGGATCCACCTTGGGCTCCAGATCGGAAATGGACAAAAGGGGAATAGTCTTCAGTTCCTCCTCCGTACTGGGCTCATCCTGATAAGCCTTGAGCGCCTTCGTATCCCGGATTAGGCCCTCCAGCTCTTCTTTAGAAAGGGAAGCCTTGTAATCAGCCAGTTTCTTTGCAATTTTCTCATCCCTCTCAGCCGTGAGCCCCCGCACAGGACGCAGAACCACCACAGAAGAATGAGGATTATCCAAGAGATATTCATCAATCAGCTTTTCAAAATACCCCTCATCGGCGGACTTTCTCAAAAAGTCATAGGTCCCCGCTTCCTCAATATGAATAAAGGGTTTTTCATCATCGTAAAGCCAACTGTCAAAGGACTGCAGGCCGTACATGAGTCCCTTGGGATAGCCTCCATAATCTGCCTCCCGATAACGGAATTCAAAAGCATTGATTCCGGCTAAAAGAGCCTTTCTATCAATTCCCTTGTCCCTTTGCTCCGTCAAAACCTCCCGGATACAGGAGAGAAAGTCCTCTTTCTGAGACAGATCCGCATTCTTGGTAACCACAGAGAAATAAGGCTGGAAAATCCCGTTCTCATAGGTACCGTCCACATCCTTACCAATATGGCGGTCCAAAAGCGCCTGGGTCAGCGGTGCCCCGGGCACTCCCAATAGGGCATACTCCAGAATCTGAAAGGCCGTATACTTAATATGGTCCAGATTATCCCCGATTACGCAATTGTATGAGAGATAGGTATTCTCCTCCAGAGGCTCTTCCTCTGTAATAGAATACTCCTTCTCCACATATTTGCATTCCGAAAACGGCTTTTGATAATGAATGGTACTGTCAATTTCCGCTTTGTCATAATGAGAAAGGTATTCCCGGTCCAGATAGGCCAGTTTCTCTGCCATGTCACAATTGCCATAGAGGTAAATATAGGAATTGGAGGGATGATAATATTTCCTATGCAGGTCCAGGAAATGCTCATAGCTAAGGCTGGGAATAAACTCCGGATCCCCCCCGGACTCATTGGAATACTGGGTGTCGGGATAGAGGGACATATTAATCTGACGCGCCAGGACATCATCCGGAGAAGAATAAGCCCCCTTCATCTCATTATAGACCACTCCATTTAATGTGAGATCACCGTCCGGGCTCTCCAGCTCATAGTGCCAGCCCTCCTGCTTGAAAATCTCCTCCCTCTTATAAATATTAGGATGGAGAACAGCATCCATATAGACATCCATCAGGTTCTGAAAGTCCTGATCATTGGTACTGGCCACCGGATATACCGTCTTGTCAGGAAAAGTCATGGCATTCAGAAATGTATTTAAGGACCCCTTCGCCAATTCAATAAAGGGATCCTTTACAGGAAACTTTTTGGAACCGCAGAGCACCGTGTGTTCCAGAATATGAGGGGCCCCTGTAGAGTCACCGGCAGGAGTCCGGAAGCCAATAGCAAAGACCTTATTTTTATCATCATTCTCAAGGATCATAACCCTTGCCCCGGTCTTCCTGTGCCTTAAACGATACCCCACTGACTTCAAATCGGAGATTTCCCTCTCCTCCAGAACCTCATATGCACCAATCTGCTTCTTGTCCATTCGCACCTCCCAAAACAATTTATCCGCAAATATAAACTATACCGCCCTCAGTTGCTCGATGACATTTCCTCAGAGTCCGGGGCTCTCTCAATTTCTTCCTCTTAATTCTCAGCCCTCAGGCCCTCGGTAACATTACCCGTCAGACCCCAGGCTCTCTCAATTTCTTCCTCTTAATTCTCCGCCTGCAGGCCTTCAATGGCATTTCCCGTGAGCCGCAGGGCCTCCTCAATGTCCTCCACCGAAAACTCGCTCTCCTTGGCCAGTTCCGCCGCCGTCACAGGCCTCCGCAGGTCCTCCGACAGCTCCTTAGCCGCCTTACCGATACCCTCAAGCCGGACTATAATTTCATCCATCCGCAATCGCTCTTCCGTATCCTCAGCAATTGCGGAATCCATAGCATCCATAATCATCTTCCCGATAAGACCCTCAGCCTCCTCAGGCCCATTCAAGGTGCCCATAAGATCCATAGCCATCATAAGGCCTATATTTCCCTCACCAATCAAATCCTCCAGGGGAAGACCGTGATAAACATAGAGCTTGGCGATATCCACCACATCACTGAGATGACATCCAATCAGCTCCTGCTTTGCCTCCCCGTCATCCTTCTCCATGACAAGACGGGTGAGGTCCAGAATCTGCTCGGGACTTTTGCGGGGCAAATCTCCGATTTCATCCAAATAAAACCTGAGATAGTTTCCATTCTCCCCACCTAAAGCAGGCTCATCATCCTCCTGCCACACTTCATCTCCCAGGCTAATGTGCAGTCCCGCCAAGTAATTCCTAGTAAGTCTGTCCTGCTCCTCCGTCATATCCAGAGGTGCAAAAAAGGTGCGGTACTCCTCCTCTGTCAGTCGGTTCCGCGCCTCATGGGCGGCTCTCACCGCCCGATTCAATACTTCTCTATATTCTGAAAGCTCCATATATCCTCTTTCCAATCATAAGCCCATGGACTCCCCACATAGACAGGATTCTCCGAAAGCCGCCTATGCGAAACGCCCGTTATTGTACGTGGGTATGATTATACAGATGATTCATACAGTATTCATAATTACCATTGCACTTACTGCAGAAGCGGAATTCCAGCTCCGGATTGGTGAGCTCCGTCTGTCCGCAAACCGCACAATGATGCTTTGACACAGGGGGCTGGGCCTGACCGCCCGGACCCTTATTCAATCCCCCGTCCATAGAATGGAAGCGCTTCTTCGCCGCCTCGTCCACGGCCCGTCGGTATGCGGCCTTGCGCCGCATCTCTTGAGGGTTGATCCTTCTGAGATTCCTGGTACTCAAGAAATACAGGAGGAAATTTAATAGGGAAATAATAACAATCGCTCTTCCAAACCAAGGCAATTCAATAAGCTCCCATACGATTATTACCGCATTCAAAACAGCCAGCCACCATATTTTAATGGGAATAATGAAGTAAAGCATGACCGTCATATCCGGATAGCTGGCCGCAAAAGCAAAAAACAGAGACAGGTTGACATAATACGTCGAAACCAATATGGAAATCTGAAGCCCAAACATCATGGGATCATAATGAAGCGCATTGACTCCAATATGATAGATGACAAAGGAACCTATCAGGGTAAAGAGAAATCCCGAGAAAATGTACATATTATATCGGAAATCCCCCCAGGTCCGCTCCAATGCCTGCCCAATGGAATAATAAAAGAGCAGCATAATCAGGGTAAAGATATTCAGCCTTCTTGGCGGCATCAATATCCAGGAAATAACCCTCCAGACCTCCCCCTGCTCCACCAGCTGCGGATTTAGGGCCACATAATAGGTATAGCCCATATACTGCAGGAGATAGCCGATGAGATACGTCACAATAATAAACTTCGTAAGCTCCGGAATTGCAAATCTGCCAAATTTCCGTTCTAATTTGTCTAACCAATTCATTTTCACAAGCTTGTCCTCCGAATTGTCAGTTTAACATAATTCTTATTACTTGCCAAATCATTTATTATCTTCCAATTTCTTCTCAGGCTCTGTCCTATCCGCCTTATTAATACCAATCTGCTTTTTAATTCCTATAGGACTAAGAATTTCATCAGAAATCCCGAAACCGTAGGCGGCCACTCCTCGCGAAGCCATGGTCCTGTCCCGCCCTTAATGCGGGATTATCACCCACTGTCACAGCCTTCGGAACTGAAATATGGCGTGTCCCACGCTTAATGCGGAATTATCACCCACTGTCACAGCTTTCGGAACTGAAATATAGGCGTGTCCCGCCCTTAATGCAGAATTATCACCCACTGTCACAGCTTTCGGAACTGAAATATGGCGTGTCCCGCCCTTAATGCGGAATTATCACCCACTGTCACAGCCTTCGGCACAGAAATATGGCGTGTCCGCGCTTAATGCGGGATTTCCGAATGCGCCACCCTGCCGCATTCGAAAAGTCATCCATAACTTGTCCTGCAAATTCCGGTGTCTTATCCTGAAGCCCAGGGAATCAAGCCGCCTGACAACACATTATCCATGATAGAAACCTAGATTTCAAGACAATCACGCTCTTTTG
>JAILCB010000260.1 GCA_024680595.1 Lachnospiraceae bacterium
CGGATCAGCTGATCTTAACCAATCAGGACGGCTTCCTATTCTTTGACATCCTAAAGGAGTTAAAGAAAAGCCCCTATCGAAAGGAGAATTACGTCCTAACGGAAGCCGGGGAAATAGAATACCATGAGGACGGTAAGAGCATAGGAATTAAGGGGATTGATATCTCCAAATACAACGGGGAAATTGATTGGGAGAAGGTAGCGGCTTCCGGCGTCCACTTTGCCTACATAAGGGCAGGAATCCGGGGATATGGGTCCGGAGAAATCGTAAAGGACGAAACCTTCGATGATAATATGGAGAAAGCCGCTATGGCGGGTCTGGAAGTAGGGGTCTATTTCTTCACCCAGGCCATCAATGAGGAAGAAGCCATAGAAGAAGCGGATTTTGTAATGGAGTGTATTCAGGACAAATATGTTTCCTGTCCCATAGCCCTGGATTTAGAATATGTCAGCGGCGCCACATCCACCCCCAGGGCAACAAACATAAGTCAGGAACAGCATACAAAGAATGCTATTGCCTTCTGTGAACGCTTAAAGGAGAAGGGCTACACTCCCATTATATACGGAAACATGAGAACCTTCCTCTGTATGCTGGATATGACAAAGCTGGAGGACTATCAGAAGTGGTATGCGGGCTATATCTCAAAAGATGCCATCACCCCTTACTTTCCCTATGAATTTCGCATTTGGCAATACAAGTCCACCGGAAAAGTAGACGGCATTACAGGCGATGTGGATTTAGACATAGCCTTCTATTGATGGCATACCTTAGATTAAATGAGGTATAATTATGACGGATTACGTTTCATTAAAGGATATTCCCAAGTATTTCGGTCTTGAGAAAGGAGACAGCGTCTGGCTCTCCTCTGATATCAAATCCCTGCTATATTCCTGCATAGAGCACGGTGACAGCCGGGATATGAATGTGCTAATCGATGGAATTATCGGAGAAATCGGACCGGAAGGCACCCTTCTCATCCCTACCTTTAACTGGGATTTTTGCAAGGGAAAGACCTTCGACATCCGTACCACCCCCTGCAAAACCGGGGTAATCGGAAAAACCGCCTTAAAACGCGATGATTTCAAACGCACCCAGCACCCCATATATAGCTTTGCGGTATGGGGAAAGGATGCGGATTATCTCTGCTCCCTCACCAACAAGAGCTCCTTCGGCGCCGACTCTCCCTTCTCCTATTGCAAAGATGTCAATGCCAAGAATGTCTTCATTGATGTGGAATGCCAGCATTCCTTTACCTTTGTCCATTACGTTGAGGAGCAGGTGGGTGTCTGCTACCGCTATCTAAAGGACTTTACTGCCCCCTACATTGACGGTGCCGGTAATGAATCCATCCGAACCTATTCCATGAATGTCCGGGATCTGGATATGGATGTCTTTGTGACCATCTATCCCCTTGAAGAGGAGTTCCGGGAAGCAGGCCTTTCCCGCCGTTATACCGTAAATGACATTCCCATGAAAACCATAGAAATTGGCGGAACCTATGATATTATCGCCAGGGATGCCAGGGAAAACCGCAGCCGGAAAATCTGTACTTTTATAGGACAGGAGGAATGAAATTTAAATCTGCTTTGAATAAGTCATAGATAGCGAATGTCATGGGAAATTCGTCATCCCTACTCGGTCTGTCCCCGCAGGGCAAAGAACTTTTCCGCGCAAAGAAACAGGATTTCCGAATACTTCACCATGTTAAATCCAGAATTTCTCTATTCTCGCTCACCCAATTCCACACAATGTAAGGAATCTGTCCCACTCAAAGTAACAAGATTGGTGTATTCGTCATCTTATTTCTTTCGAGAATTCGCCATCTCCACCCAATCAAGCCCCGAAAATGCGAGGAACCCGTCCCAGGCATAATACGGGATTCCGAATGAGTTTCCTTGCGGCATTCGAACAGTCAAGGCATATCAATTTAGCACCCTCTCCAGCTCCTTCTCAAAGAGACGAAAGGCGTTGGGGAGGGCATATTTGTCTCTTAAGGCAGCCCTATCCGCCCATATCCAGCCAGAGGGAATTTCACTATCCCCCGGCAGCTCCAATCTAACAAGTCTCATATGCCATTCAATATGGGAGAAAATATGCTTTTCCTCCTTCGCCCCGAGAAAGCTTCCGCCCAAAATTTGCTCTTCCCTTGCGTCTGCCTGCTTATCAGGGATCTTGATTCCTAACTCATCCCAGCCCTTTTGAATAAATCCTATAAAGTCTTTCTCCCTGTCTCTTGCCCGGAACTCTGAGGAATCACAGTCAGACCCCCATGGAGCCCTGCCGTCCTGTCCAACCTTCCCGGCATTTTTCCCTTTCTGCCTCATTAAAGTCTTCTTTCCCTTCATCTCCCCGTCTTCCAAATCTTCCGCATTTAGAATTTCGGTGTTAAGATATCGTCCAGAGCCAGCAAAAGCACAAGAAGCTTCCCTACTTAGGATTTCGGTGTTGAAGTATCGGTCAGAGGCGGCGAAAGCACAAGAATTTTCCATATCTTCCGGAATCCGGATTTCCGTATTGGAGTATTGAGAATCTGCAGATACAGAGCAGGAAGCTTCCATATCTTCCGGAATCCGGATTTCCGTATTGGGAAGCTCCCAAAGCCCGGACAACAAACCTTTATCCGGTCTTTTCCGAATGGCCACTCTCCCATCCCTATGAATGAGCCAAACCAGGCGATGCTGAATTTTTCTGGCCTTCTTTTTAACCCGGAAGGGTAATTCTTCAGGATTACCCCTTCGAAAAGCCATGCAAAAGCCTTTTAGAGGGCATTCCCCACAAAGAGGCATGCCATTTGGAATACAGACTAACTCCCCCAATTCCATGAGAGCCTCATTAAAGTTCCCAGGCGCCTCCTTGGGCATAGCCTCCATAAGTAAGCGCCGAAACTCCTCCCTTATATCCTGCCTGCTAATATCCCTATCATCGGCAAAGAGACGGCTCAAGACCCGAAGTACATTTCCATCCACAGCAGGCACCCTCTCTCCGAAAGCAATAGAGGCAATAGCTCCTGCCGTATAAGCCCCCACGCCGGGCAGTTTCAGGAGTAAGTCGTAGCGATCCGGAAAAGCTCCTCCATACTCATCCATAATCTTCTCGGCAGCCTTCTTCAAATTCTTAGCCCTAGAATAATATCCCAATCCCTGCCAGAGCTTTAAGAGCCGCTCCTCCTGAACCCGGGCCAAATCCGTAAGACTCGGAAGGGCCTCCATAAACCTGAGATAATAGGCCATAACCGCCCCAATTCTAGTCTGCTGCAGCATTATTTCCGAGACCCAGATCCGATAGGGGTCCTTTTCCCCCCGCCAGGGCAGCTCCCGGCTATTTTGATGAAACCAGTCCAAAAGCGGCCCTGTAACGGAACAAATCAGTTCCAGACGTCCGGGATCATCCCTATCAACAAGATGACTTGATTGAAGTATTCTCTCTTTTTTCATCCTATTTACCATCTGTATAATATCTGCTTTCAGCTTTTGCAAAAAGTTTTGATTATCTGAAAAATAATAGTTGACAAATTAAATAGCGTACAATATAATGTAGGGCAAGTAAAGCAGTCCTTGAATTTTTGTATATCATTCTACAGAATTCAAGTGTATAATTAAGATATGATTCATTCTGTATATTTCAAAAGGAGGTTTTTCAATGGGTTTTTATGATTATTCTGTAAAAGATGCTAAGGGCAATGATTTCTCCATGGACAATTACAAGGGAAAAGTCGTAATCGTTGTCAATACCGCTACCGGCTGTGGCTTTACTCCTCATTATGAGCCCTTAGAGGCCATGTATGAGAAGTACCACGATCAGGGGCTGGAAATCCTGGACATCCCCTGCAACCAGTTCTACGGTCAGGCTCCGGGCTCCGATGATGAGATTCACGAGTTCTGTGTACTCCACTACAACACCCAGTTCCCCCAGATGAAGAAGTCCGATATTAACGGTGAGAATGCTATCCCTCTCTATGGTTATCTCAAGTCCCAGAAGGGTTTTGAGGGCTTCGGAGAAGGCGAAATGGCTCAAAAAATGGAAGGTCTGCTTTCCACCATCGATGCCGATTTCCGCAATAATCCCGAAATCAAGTGGAACTTCACCAAGTTTGTAATTGACCGGGACGGAAATGTAGTAGCCCGTTTCGAGCCCACCGCTGACATGGCTGCCTTAGAGGAATGTGTGAAGTCCCTGCTGTAAATAAACTCAGTTATAGAATAAGACCATATAAAGCTTTTCCTTCAAGTTTATATTAATTCAACCGGGTAGGGGAGATTTCCTTACCCGGTTTTTGCTGAATTAATCGGGCAGATTTTGATCTCTCCCCTTTGAGCCTTAAATATTTGGCTATCGAATAGACCTCACTGGGGTCTTGGTGTACCGCCGGGTTTTAGCTTCTGGCTTACTCATAGAAATGCGGACGGAGCAAAAGGCCCCGCCCGCATTTCCACTTCTCTCATCTGTCAGATATGACAGACTATATTTTCAGCATTCAAATAGATAGATGCTCTCCATCACCTTCAGCATCAAATTAATACCTGTTAGCGATAACCTTTACTCCGGGGCCCATGGTAGGTGCAACAGAGATACTCTTCATGAACTGACCCTTAACAGCAGAGGGACGGGCCTTTACCAGAGCAGAGATAAGGGCATTGAAATTCTCTGTAAGCTGCTCTGTAGAGAAAGAAGCCTTTCCAATGGGTACATGGATAATATTAGCCTTATCCAGACGATACTCCACCTTACCTGCTTTAATATCCTTAATGGCCTTTGCCACATCCATGGTAACTGTGCCGGCCTTGGGGTTAGGCATGAGACCCTTAGGTCCCAGAATTTTACCAAGACGTCCGACAACACCCATCATATCGGGAGTAGCAACAACTACATCAAAGTCCAGCCAGCCTTCCTTCTGAATTCTGGGAAGCAGCTCCTCGCCACCTACAAAGTCAGCACCGGCCTCCTGAGCCTCATCCAGCTTGCCGCCCTTGGCGAAAACCAGAACCTTTACAGAACGTCCGGTTCCGTTAGGCAGAACAACGGCTCCTCTAACCTGCTGATCAGCATGTCTTCCATCACAGCCGGTCCTGATATGAACCTCAATGGTCTCATCAAACTTTGCTGTAGCAGCCTTCTTTGCAAGATCCAGGGCTTCTGTGGGCTCATACTGCTTCATGCGATCAATATTCTTCGCAGCCTCTACATATTTCTTTCCGTGTTTCATATGAGCTCCCTCCTTACTTCTCCACCTCGACACCCATAGATCTGGCGGTGCCGGCTATCATACTCATTGCTGCTTCCAGTGAAGCGGCGTTCAAATCAGGCATCTTTCTCTTTGCGATTTCCTCCAAATCAGCCTTGGAAAGAGTCGCAACCTTCTGCTTGTTGGGAACGCCTGAGGCCTTGTCTAACTTACAGGCCTTCTTAATGAGAGATGCTGCAGGGGGCTCCTTAGTAATAAAGGAGAAAGTCCTGTCGGAATAAACCGTAATAACAACCGGAATCAGATAATCACCCTTGTCGGCGGTTCTGGCATTGAACTGCTTTGTGAATTCAACGATATTCACACCATGCTGTCCTAATGCAGGTCCTACCGGAGGCGCAGGCGTAGCCTTTCCGGCCTGAATCTGTAACTTGATGTAGCCTTGTACCTTCTTAGCCATATAATATAGCCCTCCTTTTTCTAACTGGCATTTCTGCCGTTTGTGGTAATTCTCTGTATTTCTACAGAGTATTTGAGGCTCGTAATTCGAACCCCCAAGCGGGCCGGTTGGAAGCCCTCCCACTTTCTATAGTAACTGTGAAAACCACAGATACTGTCTCAATTAATTACTTGCAGATAAATCAGCTTTGAACCCTTAATCTAGTTTTGAAATCTCATCGAAACTAATTTCCACAGGAGTCTCCCTGCCAAAAAGCTCCACTGTAATCGTTGCGGTCTGTTTGTTCATATCCATTTTGGAAATCACGCTCACCGTATCCTTCCAGGCTCCGGCCACAACTACGATGGTATCGCCAACATCGAAATTGACCACCAGATTCTCCACATGGATGCCAAGAGGGCGCATTTCCTCGTCTGTTAAAGGAACCGGCTTACTGCCGGGACCCACAAAACCGGTAACTCCCCTGGTATTCCTTACCACATACCAGGTATCATCGGTCATTATCATATGAACAAGAACATAACCGGGAAATAACTTTCGATCCACGGGTTTTCTAGTACCATTGGCCTTAACCTCGGTAACCGATTCCGTAGGTACCTTTACTTCCAAAATCAGGTCCTGAAGATTTCGGTTCTCAATAGTTTTGTCAATATTCTTTTTCACCTTATTCTCATATCCCGAATAAGTATGAACTACATACCAGTGTGGTACTTTATCCGCCTCATCCTTAGATTCATCTTTAGACTCAATGCTAACTTCATCCATCGTTTCATCCTTAGATTCATCCATAGAATCAATCCTCCTTACAAACCCCCAGTAAACTCATAAGCCAATTTCCAGCATATGTAAATGTCCGCGGTTCGGTCCTATTTCACAAGGAGATCAATTCCGTACAAAACCACCCTGTCGATTACCGCAATCATCGCACCTATAATAATAGAAACAGCCATTACAACTCCAGACTGCTTTACAAGTGTGCTCTTCTTCGGCCAAACAATCTTCTTGAACTCTGTCTTAACGCCCTTCCAGAAAGACGGTTTTGTCTTTCCGTCACTGGATTTCTTCTGGGAACCGTCTGAAGAGTTATTGCTCTCTTTTTTACTACTCGTCTGAGAAATAACAGGCTTTTTCTCACTATCCTGAGAAACTGCTTCTGCCTTTTCTGTATTCAGCTTCTCTTCCGAGGCAGTTTCCGGCTTCTTCTCGGATTCACTCATAGAGTACCGCCTTTCCAAACTAGTCCGGATAATCGGATATGACATATATTAACTTGATTAAAACAAGCTAATCCATTATTCCGGAATACTTCTAGCAAATAAATAATAATGACATAAGTAATAAATTACTTAGTCTCCTTATGGACAGTATGAATTCTGCAGAATTTGCAGTATTTCTTTGTCTCCATCCTCTCAGGATGTGTCTTTTTATCTTTTGTAGTGTTATAATTCCGGTTCTTGCACTGGGTACATGCCAAGGTGATTCTTGTACGCATAATCGATGATCCTCCATTCCGTTATTTCGGGTAAAGCTCTGCGATTACACCTGAGGCAGCTATCCACCCCCGGGAAAGATGCTGACGTAGAGCAACTCCCACCTATAGGCAGGTATTAAGTACATACTGCGGACGAAAAACCTGCCATATAAATCCGCCCGCGATAAAAAAAAGGGCTGAGCCCTTTGGTCACATTAATATATCACACAGACCGCATTCAGTCAACAAAAATTTCAAAAAAAGTTTGTGCAATATTACCCAGATTTTTTAGTTGATATAAAGGCGTTTTTATGTTAGTATCACTATATATTTATATATTTTTACTCTGCTGATATTGTAACTTCATACAGATGTTTTATATTGTCAGTTATTCCAAGGATTGGGAAATTCAACAGAGAGGAGGGATCCGATGTCATCTTTTGCACTTTCAAATGTATATAATCATTTTCTGACGGCCTATACGCCAAAGTCTACCCGTTACGACAATCACAAAAAAGATGAATTAAAATCTGTATATCGTGCAATTGTTAAGGAGTCTGAAGATCATCCTCTATTTTTGATGGACAGAAGCGGAGAGTCCCAGCGCTATGCCATCAATCTAAAGGAAGATGCCAGAGACCTGAAGAATGCCATCTCTTCATTGGAGTCCGATTATTCCTCAAGTGTTCTGGATAAAAAGATAGCTTCCTCTAGTAATGAGGATTTGGTAGAGGCCAAGTATATAGGGTCAGATGACAAAATCGATTCTGCCCCCAGTTTCGAGCTGGAAATTCATCAGCTTGCCTCTCCACAGATTAATATCGGCAATTTCCTTCCGGCAGAAGAGATGAATCTTCCACCTGATGATTATTCTTTCGATATTCATGTGAACGATACCGATTATGAATTTCAATTCAGTGTGGACAATAATGATAGCAATCTAAACATACAGAACCGTATTTCCAGGCTTATCAACCGTTCAAATATAGGTGTGGAAGCCTCTATTATCCCCGGAGAGGGTCAAAATGCCCTGCGTATTGAGAGCGTCGCTACAGGCACCTCCCGAGGAGAGGGAGAGCTGAATTTCGTTATTTCTGATGATAATACCAGCAGGCGTAACGGGGCGGTTGATTATTTGGGCATAGGCTCTGTGGCCCATCAGCCTACCAATGCTGAATTCCTGGTAAATGGAATGGAGCGCACGGCTTATTCCAACAGCTTTACCATCGATAAACAGTATGAGGTCACCTTAAAGGGCGTTCAGGATGAGAATAGCGAACCTGTTCAGATAACTCTAAAGCCTGACCTGGAAGCCCTTACAGATAATATTAATAATCTGGCCGGCGCCTACAATGATTTCATCCGCCGTGCTGCAGAATATACCGGGAATTATGGCAGATCCCACCGCTTCATGTATGAAATGCAAAGTCTTACCAGACATTATACCAATGACTTAGATGCTATCGGCTTATCTATGCAGGCAGACGGTACTATTTCTGTAAATGAGGGCTTATTGACACAGACTGCAAGAGAAGGGGATCCAAAGGAAAGTCTTTCCGCTGTGCAGAACTTTACGAATGCCCTTTTGGATAAAACCGGAGAAATATCCATTAATCCAATGAAATATGCGGAACAGGTTATGGTCGCCTACAAGAATCCCGGCAAAAACTTTCCTAATCCCTACGAGCCCAGTATCTACAGCGGCATGATGTTCTCCAGTTTCTGTTAGTCCCTTTCAAATTTGAATATAATATAGTAATCGAGCAGGAGAAATCTAAATCCTGCTCGATTTTTTTCATTTTGCCTGCGATTCCAGTCTACCTGGGGACTCCGTCTCGAACTAAATCGAGTAGGCTGACATCTCGATTCGGCTACGCCTGTCATCTCAAGTCCTTCGGACTTTCGATGATGGGCTGGTGCCAAAGCCTTACTGGTTTTCAAGCGCCCCAATGAAGCCTTGGCTTGTAGCCTACAGAATCGGGCAGGAAAGATGCAAATCGCACCCTCTCCACGAGCCGCCGGTTCGGCTTTAGCCGACAAATTTCATCTGCGATTATGCGATAAAGACAAAACCCCCGCAAAGACGGGGGTTCTTACCAAAATCTCTATCCAAATTACTATGGCCCCTTATCCTGAGACCATCTATCCCATGAGCTTCTCAGCATCGGTCAGGGCATCCAGAATCACATCGTCCATATCATAATAACGATATTTACCCAGTCTGCCGCCGAAATAAACCCCTGGAGTCCTCCAGGCCAAATCCTGATACTGCTTCAAAAGGTCATTATTTCTTTCATTATTCAGAGGATAATAGGGATCCTCCCCCCTCTGCCACATGGCAGGATATTCTCTGGTAATAACTGTCTTGCCGGCCTCAGACCGCTTGGGGGCAGAGCCGAATTCCTCGAAAAACTTGTGCTCTATAATACGCGTATAGGGAATATCATACTCGGTATAGTTTACTACTGCATTCCCCTGATAACTATCGGTATCCACAAGCTCAGTCTCAAAGCGGAGACTGCGGTATTCCAGGGCCCCATAACAATAGTCAAAATAATTATCAATAGAGCCGGTAAAAATAATATTTTCCGCCTCCCTCATGAGAGAAGCTCTGTCCTTATAAAAGTCCGTTGACAGTCTGACATCGGATCCCTCCAGCATCTTTAAGACCATGGCTGTATAGCCGCCCATGGGAATCCCCTGATATCTGTCATTGAAGTAATTATTATCATAAACAAAACGGAAGGGCAGACGTTTAATAATAAAGGCAGGCAGCTCTGTCGCCCTCCGACCCCATTGCTTTTCCGTATAACCTTTTACCAGCTTTTCATAGATATCCCGGCCGG
The DNA here is from genome assembly GCA_024680595.1 of Lachnospiraceae bacterium. Lineage (GTDB taxonomy): Bacteria > Bacillota > Clostridia > Lachnospirales > Lachnospiraceae > NK4A144. The sequence continues at coordinate 9,960 of JAILCB010000260.1, forward strand.
CCAGAAGCAGGGCCTGCTCCTCTACATTCTTCGGCTCGCCCTTGATCCGCTCACGGGCCTCTGCGGTCTGACGGTCAATCTCCGCCTTTGCTTCCTCCGGTGTCACCACCCCCCACAAGGCATGAAAAGTATTCATATTAAAGGGAAGATTATAAAGCTCGTCACCATAACGGGCTACCGGGGAATTAGTATAACGGTTAAATTCGGCAAATTGGTTTACATAATTCCAAACCTTCTTATTATCCGTATGAAAAATATGGGCTCCATAGCGATGCACATGGATTCCGCATATTTCCTCCGTATAAGCGTTGCCGCCCACATGCCCCCTCCGGTCGATGACCAGACATCTCTTTCCTCTTATGTGAGCCTCATGGGCAAAAGCGGCGCCGTAGAGACCGGCGCCGACAATTAAATAGTCGTATCGCATAGATATATACCACTCCTGGAAAAGCCAGATCTAGTTCTTCTCATAAATAGGACGCAGCTCCCCAACCCTGGCAATACTCTCTCCCGCCCCAATGATTATGAAAATCATAGGCGTACAGATAATCTGCTGATAGCAGAAGAAATTATGGGCCATATAGGAAGCTATGCACATCAAGGGACCAATCACCTCGGGACAGGTCCTGGATTTCTTTGCGAAACGGACAATCGCTCCGATAAA
>JAILCB010000261.1 GCA_024680595.1 Lachnospiraceae bacterium
AGTCTCGCCGGCACAGATACCACTCTCTGGGCAAAGGCTACATTCTCGTATACATTCCTGTCCTTCAAAAGCCGGAAATCCTGAAACACGACCCCGATTCCCCTGCGGTAGCGAGGGATTTTTCCGTGGCGCAGCCGGCCCACATCCGTATGATTTACCACAATTCGCCCGCTGGTTGGGGTCAGCTCCCTCAGAAGCAGTTTAATCAGGGTTGACTTTCCCGAACCGCTATCTCCGACGATAAAAGCGAATTCCCCCTTCTCCACATGAAGGCTGATATTATTCAGGGCCGGAGACCCGGTCGAATAGGTTTTACTAACATCTTCCAATATAATCATCAGAAATTTGTCTCCATATATTTCATATATCGGGCTACCATCAACGCAATCTTGAAAGTAATGGCATCCTCAAAAACCCTGAGATCCAGCCCGGTTACCTTCTGCAGCTTATCCAGGCGGTAAACCAGCGTATTTCTGTGAATATACAGCTGGCGGCTGGTCTCAGACACATTTAGTGAATTCTCAAAGAATTTATTTATAGTAGTGATGGTCTCTTCATCAAACTTATCCGGTGACTCTCCGCTAAAAATCTCCCCGATAAACATTTTGCAAAGGGGAATGGGCAGCTGATAGATGAGGCGGCCAATTCCAAGGGAACTATAGGCAATGATATCTCTCTCCTCAAAGAAAATCTTGCCTACATCCAGGGCCATCTTGGCCTCCTTATAGGACCGGCTCACGTCCTTTATCTCATTCACCGTAGTGCCATAGGAGATCCGAATCCTCTGCCGGCCGTCACTTTTGAGAACTTCCAGCAGCTTCTTGCAATTCTCCTCAATAATCTCGGGAGAGTCATCCTCCGTCAAATCCTTCACAATAATGACGTTCTTTTCATCCACGGCGGTGACAAAATCCCTTGCATGTATAGCAGAAAAGCCTCGAATTCCCTCCAGAACGGAAGTATTGCTGTCTGAATCCGTCTCGACTATAATCACAACCCGTTTCTCATCTGTTTCAATATGAAGCTTTTTGGCCCGGTTAAAAATATCCACCAGCAAAAGATTATCTAAAAGCAGATTCTTGATGAAATTATCCTTGTCAAAGCGCTCCTTATAGGCAACGAGCAGGTTCTGGATCTGGAAAGCCGCAATCTTGCCCACCATATAGACATCGTCGCTGGTTCCAAAGGATATCAATACAAAGGAGAGCTGGCCGTCATCGTCATATATCTTGAAATATTGATGACCCCGAATCTCCTGGCTGTCCGCAGGAGACTGGGTAAAGGCAACAACATCATCCTTTGAAGCGCTGAAATCCTGAAAAGTAGTTGCCAGAGTCTTTCCGTCCGTGTCAATAACGCACAAGTCGATTCGGGCAATATTCTTCAGCCCATCCACCGTATTCTGAAGTATCTGGTTTGAAATCATTCTCCCACCTCCTTATGCCGCTTTTCTCCCTAGAGTGCAAGAGCATATCTGGCGGTCATAGTATATTTGCCCGTCCCCGGGCATGCCTCAATTCCCTTTCAATCCGCACGGGACCCCTCCTGCCCTGATCCACAGTACCTAATGTCGGACTTTTGCCTGCTGTCTCTTCCTCATGCGAGTATGCAGATGAGGCTCTCCGCAGAATCCGCCGAAAAAACGTCCCTAGCTCCAAAAACCACTGCCTGAAATATTCCAGCTCTCAGAAATCTTCAGGAATCCCTGGGGCCGATTTGAACAATCTTTGGCGATTCTTCCTCTGTCTTGGCATCACCTGTAATATTAATAATATTTCCGGTCTCGCCTGTCACCTTATTCTCTTCCCTGGTAAATTTCTTTGCGGCAGAATGAAAGAACCGCCGCAATATCATGTTCCCTATACCGCCCTGCTTTACCCGTCCGTCCTCCGTCACCTTCAGACAGACATCCCGAAGGGCCGCCACCAGCTGTGTATGGAACTTCATGCGGTTTTCCTGGATAAAGCTCTCCGCTCTGGGTGAAGGAAGATTGATAAATACCACATCAGGAAGAGAATTATTCACCTCATTGACAATAGAGTCATCACTTCCCACTACCTCTGACACCGCACAGCGTCCCACAATATTCAGGTCCTCATTAAATTTATAAAGCGACTGCTCAAAGCGGGTGAGTCCGTCCATATTCTCTGCAATCAGAAACAGTCCCCTTCCCTCCTTGGCAAACTTCCGGAGCATACCTTTTAAAAGAAGATTACTCTCAATCTCCCGCTCCCTGCTCCGACTCATAATACTGCCTGCCTGAAGAATATCCCCCGATGTACATACAGTAATATCCATCTGCTCCAGCCCCGATTTCAAGGCTTCGGAATCAGCGGCCTTCAAAAGTACATCGTGGGTAATGAAGTCCATCGTGTTACAGGAACCGTTATTCATATAGAGGGTGATGCGCCGCATAGACTCCCTGACGGAATAATCCCGTAGCGAGACCCCCATTACCTGATAATGTCTCATTCCAAAAACGCTCCCTGACACCAATTCCAAAGGCTCATAGCCCTGCAAGTACTAGAAAATATTTCGGAATCATCGCATAGTCGCACAAATTATATCACAGTTTCAATCAATAATACAACTATTTGCAAAATATACTTATCTATACATATCTAAAGCTTTCTAGCTACTCCAATTCCCAGACGAAAGTCATAATAACCTGACTTTCACTTTTCTCCTGCGGCAGGAAAACGTATACATAATCCTGTTTTTCCGCAGGACCGGCCGCCGGCCGGCAGATTAAAAATTTTCCATAATTTTAATGATCATTTTATTGACATATGGGCTACTCTTGCATATAATATAGCGTAGTTTTAATACACTTTTTAATTAATTCAAAGAAGTAACACTACTCAACCTGTTCTAATGAAAAAGGAGGAATACAAATGTCAAAAATGTCTGCTATTTTGCTGGGAGATGCTATGATTCCGTCTCCGGGATTCAAGGGTGCATGGGAGAAATACCTTTCCCAGTATGGCGATATCGCTTTTGCAGGAGATTGGGAGCCCTCTTGGGACAAGCTGCAGTTCCGCCGTCTAGAGGTTGAGAAGCAGGGACCTGAAATCGAGCCCTGTGAGCCCCTGGTCCTGGAACACGGCAAGGATGCTTCTGTATTAATGGGCCTATTCATCGCCTGTTCCTCCAAGGTCATGGAAGCCATGCCAAATCTCCGCATCATCGGCGTTTCCCGTGCAGGTCTGGAGAATGTCAATGTGGAAGAGGCCACAAAGAGGGGCATTCTGGTTTTCAATGTCATGGGCCGTAACGCCCACGCCGTATCTGACTTTGCAGTAGGCATGATGCTGGCGGAGTGCAGAAATATCGCCAGGGCCTTCCATTCCATTAAGAGCGGCGAATGGAGAAAGACCTTCGTCAATAGTGATAATGTTCCTGAGCTGGGTGGAAAGACCATCGGTATCGTAGGCTTTGGAAATATCGGCAGACTGGTTGCCAAGAAGCTGTCCGGTTTCGAGCCCAATATTATCGTTTACGATCCCTATACTCCGGCAGAAAGCATCAAGGAAGCGGGCTGCCAGCCTGTGGATCTGGACACTCTCTTCTCCACCGCTGATTTCGTCACCATCCACGCCCGTCTGACCGAGGATAATAAGGGCATGATCGGAAAGGACCTCATTGACAAAATGAAGCCCACCTCCTACTTCATTAACACCGGCCGGGCCGGCTTGGTTGATCAGGATGCCCTGGCCGCCGCCCTGAAGGAAAAGAGAATTATGGGTGCCGCCCTTGACGTATTCACCACTGAGCCTATCGCAAAGGACAGCCCTTTCCTGGAGCTGGATAATGTAACCCTGACTACCCATATCGCAGGTACCACCAGCGATGCCCTGAATAATTCCCCTTATCTGCTGGCTGCAGACATAGCCGCATTCCTGAAGGGTGAGAAAGCCCGCTTCATTATTAATAAGGAAGTCCTGGAAAATGAGGGCTTCAAGGAGTGGCTCGCATCCGTCCGCGGTTAATATTCTATTACAGGCTATGGGGACTGCCGCCAGACATTATCTTCGCCTGACGGCGGGCTCCCTAGGATTACAGGCCCGCAAATCCGCTTAATGAGGTTACCGGCGCCAGAACCGGTCCCCAGGATTACAGGAATTACAGGCCCGCAAATCCGCTTAATGAGGTTTACCCGGCGGCAGAACCGGTGCCCGGGATTACAGGCCCATAAACTCAGGAAATAATTAGGAGGAAGGAATGCTCACAAATTTCAAGGAAATGCTTTGGGATGCCTATAAAGGACACTATGCGGTGGGATCCTTTAATGCATACAGCTATGACACCTTTAAGGGAATCATCGAGGCCAACAGGAAGGCCGGAAACCGCCCCACCATTGCGGCTTTCGGAGCCAAATACCTGTCCAATATGAGTCTGGATGATGCCTTCGCCATGGTGGAATCCATAGGCAAATCCGCTCCCGACATGCAGATTTGCCTGCACCTAGACCACTGCAAGGACTTTGACATTATCTGTCAGGCAATTCGGGCGGGCTTCGGCTCTGTCATGTATGACGGCTCTGCCCTGCCCTTTGAAGAGAACCTGAAGAATACGGCCAGGGTCTGTGAAATCGCCCATGCCTGTGGTGTCTCTGTGGAAGCGGAGCTGGGCAGCCTGGCTGCAGGCCAGTACTCCCACGAAGGAGAGGCCACCGATGAGGAAATCTATACGGATCCTGAAAAGGCCGCAGAATTCATCGCTTCTACCGGAGTAGACGCTCTGGCCGTTTCCGTAGGAACCGTCCACGGCCTCTATAAGGGCACACCTAAGGTAAGGGTGGACATCCTGCAGAAAATCAACGAAGCCGCAAAGATACCCCTGGTACTCCACGGCGGTTCCGGGATTCCTGAGGACATCATCAGCTCCTGCATCAAAAACGGCATCACAAAAATCAACGTGAATACAGAGATTTCCGTTTTCGCAGGAAATAAATTAAAGGAAAGGCTGATGGCAGCCGACAAGATCCCCCACCTTTCCGTACTGGCCCTTGACCAGCAAAAGGATGTGGAAGAGGTTGTATCCAAATACATCTCCTTCTTCGGGGCAACTGATTAAATTCTTCGCCTGCCTCCTCTCTTTCGAAAGGCGGAGGCGGCAGGCAGTTTTCCCATATTGGAGGAATCATGAAAGAATATTTGATTTCACTGGATGTCGGCACATCCAGCATGAGGGCGGTTATCTATTCCGATGAGGGAAAGGTTCTCAATTCCTTTTCCTTTGAATATCATACCACTTTTCCCAAACCGTCCTATGTGGAACAGGATCCCGAGATATGGAAGGAATCTGCGCTCTATGTTTTGCGGGCTGCGGGAAAATATTGCGCGGAGCAGGATATTCTCCCTCAGGCGATCTCTATCACTTCCCAGCGGGCTTCAATGATTCCCCTGGACAAGTTCGGAAAGCCCCTGCACGACGCCATCATGTGGCAGGATAAACGCACTATTGATATCTGCGACCGCCTGATAAAGGAATGCGGGCTCCGGACCCTTTATAATAAAACCGGAGTTAGGGTTAACCCTCTCTTCGTCCTCAACAAAATTATCTGGCTCAGGGAAAATGAGCCTGAAATATTTGCAAAAACCGAGAAATTTGTAGGTGTGCAGGACTATGTGACCTTCTGCCTTACAGGGGATTATGTAACGGACTGGACCCAGGCCAGCAGAACCATGCTTATGGATTTGCAGAAACGCACCTGGGACAGCGACCTCCTAAAGCTGGCAGGAATTACAGAGGACCGGCTCTGTCGTCTGGTGCCTCCGGGAACTGTGGCCGGCACCCTACGCCCCGCCTTTGCCGAGGCCTGCGTCCTGCCCGCCGGCGTTCCCATCATAGTGAGTGGGGGCGACCAGCAGAATGCGGCTCTGGCCCTGGGAGTGACTTCTCCCGGCAAGGCTGCGGCAAACACAGGCACCGGTTCCTTCTTCCTGTCCTACTCGGAAAAGCCCGCCTTTGACGAAAAGTCCCGGGTACTCTGTCAGGCCGGGGCTGCGGCCGGCACCTATATCATGGAAACCACCATCTACAATAGCGGCGCCATCTTCCGCTGGTTTAAGGAGCAGCACTGCCCGGATCTGGCCGAGGCGGGCGATGCCTATGTCAGAATGACCGAAGAGGCCTCCTCCGTTCCCACAGGCAGTAAAGGCGTAGTAATGCTACCCCATTTCGAAGGCAGCGCCGCCCCCAACTGGAACCCCCAGGCCAAGGGACTCTTCTTTAATCTGGGCCTGGGCACCACAAGAGCCATGCTGATCCGCTCCATTATGGAGGGAATTGCCATGGAGCTGGCCGATAATCTGGACCTCATGCGGGGCCTAATCGGAGACGTCAATACCATTTCCGTAGCAGGCGGACTGAACCGCAGCAGACTCTTCTGCCAGATGCAGGCCAATACCTATAATGCCAGAGTTAGACGGCCCCAGAATGCAGAGGCCTCCTCCCTGGGAGCCTGTATGAATGCGGGAGTTGCTCTGGGCTGGTATCAGGATCTCAATATGGCCGCCGTAGCCCTGGGAGGCAAAAGCGACCTCTATATGCCGGAGGAAGTCCATATTGAGCAGTATAATGAGCTGCGCAGACGGCGCAGGGCCCTCTATGACGCCTTAAATGACGCCGGTATCTACAAAATGTTCATGGAGCCCCTATGACGCCTTAAATGACGCCGGTATCTACAAAATGTTCATGGATCCCCTATGACACCTTAAATGACGCCGGTATCTCCATAATGTTCATGGAGCCCCCCTATGACCCCGTGAGACATCTCCTAGATGTGTCCGAAGGGTCTCAGGATTACGAACTTGGTCGGAGATTCAGAACACAGGCCTGACCGGGCCTCGCCAGGCCATGGATCCGGCCCGGCAAACCGGGGGATTTCCTAATGTAATTCCCTGTCCCCTTCGGATAGTCTTAATTCGTCGTACTGCATAAAAATTTACAACTAATTTGATGATTTATTGGCAATTTTTCATTGACATAGCGGCAAAAATAGTATACTATGATCGTTATTAAAACTACTATATGTGAGTCCAAAAGAGTAACTTTACTTCTTTAAATGGTTTTCACCGCCCCAACAGTAGGGCACAAGATTCATTATGGCAGGTATTTAATTCACATACACACAAAGGAGGTAGTATTTATGTTTATGTTTCTCTCTCACCCGTTGGATCCCAAAGACCTGGCATGGCCCGGCGAGCCCACGGTAACCACCAAGCAGTGTACAGACGTGACTGAGGACTGCCCTTTCTGCAGCTTCATTACATCTCTTCCCAATCACTGTGGCACACACATGGATGCCCCCCGTCACTTTGTAAAGGACGGTCTCAGCATCAACGAGCTGCCCATTGAATATTTCTGCCACAAGGATGTAGCTCTTCTGGACATCCCTAAGGGACTGGTTGAAGGTGTTACCGCCGACGATCTGAAGCCTTTCGCAGACATTCTGTCCAAGGTTTCCTTCGCCCTTATCCGCACCGGCCTTGAGAAGTACAGGACCGAGGCTCCTGAGACCTATCAGATGGAGGGTGCCTACATCGATCCCAGCGCCGGCGATTATCTGACCGAGAACTTCCCTAATCTCAAGGGTATCGGCATGGACTTCCTGGCTATCGGCTCCGCTTCTGACAAGGTTCCGGAAGGCAAGCTTCCGCCCGATTGCCACAGGCACATCCTGGGCTACTATACCGGCAAGTTCTGCACAGGTATCGAGGATATGCACCTGTCCGAGCTTCCTAAGGACAAGAAGATCATTCGTTTCTTCAATGCTCCTCTTCGGGTAGTCGGTCTCGATTCCAGCCAGGTTGTCTGTATTGCAGAAATCGAGGATTAATACGATAGCTCTTGCCCTAATATAGAGGCAATCGAGTAGGGAAGATGCAAATCGCACCCTGCTCGCCCGCGAGCCGCCGGTCGGCTTTAGCCGACAAATTTCATCTCGGCGGCTCTGCGATAGAAAGCCCCCCGGAGAAAAATCTCCGGGGGGCTTCTTGTGTAGGCTACAAGCCAAGGCCTCATGGGGCGCTTGCGCACCAGCGAGGCTTTGGCGACAGCCCATCATCGAAAGTCCGTCAGACCGCCTTCAGATTCAAATAATCTGCTAAATCAACAGTGGATTTCAATATAGTGCAGCCGCACAGAAGCTGATCTTCACCGGATTTCCTCACGTTCTTGCAAATACAATCCAGTTCACACTCACCGACTCCCTCGCCCAAATCCATCCGGATATGAAGAGTTTTATTAAAGGCCTCCGTATAGCTAACCTCATCCTTTTGAAATACCACAGCTACGCCGGATACAGAAATATCATGAATACGGCCATTGCGGGGCTCCTTGGGATTCTTTAGGGTCACTGAACAGGGCAGATCCAGCTCCACACGCTGGGCCCCCCGTCGGTCAATAGTCGCTCCCTCTCCGGGCTCCCGCATGAGATACCGATCCTCATACTTTCGGATCATGGCCCCCTTCCACATAAGACAGGAATTATGAGAATTGGAATAATAGTAAACATCTCCCGACCTGACATCCTGGCCCTTTCCCGTATGCTTCATAAAAGGAGTCACGGTCACATAATCAGGATCATTGGCCTCCGGTCCACCCTGCATAACCTTAGCAGAAAACTCTCTCTCTTTTCCGTCTAGCTGTACTCTTACAGAAACTGGTGAATTTAATGGAATTTGACTGATTTTCATTTGCTTCTCCTATATTTTCCGGGACAAGATACTCCCGTTCATTTCCTCTACAAAGTATAACACAATTCTCCATTTATGTTATACTAACAATTACATATTTCTCTTAATAATTTCGATAAGAATATCATTCATAGCACTCTATATAGCTTTTCAATTTCGGAATGATAAATCGCCCAATAATTATCGAGAATACTATTCATAAAGGAGGATAAAACAATTGGAAGCCTTTGATTTTGACAAATTGATTGACAGGAGAAATACCAATTCCATGAAATGGCATGTGGAGGAGGGAGAGCTGCCCATGTGGGTGGCGGACATGGACTTTGAGACAGCTCCTGCCATTAAGGAAAGTCTCCAGCAGAGAGTGAACCAGGGTGTTTTCGGTTATTCCTGCATGCCGGACGAATGGGCCGAAGCCTACCGGACCTGGTGGAAGACCCGTTATAATACCGACATTCAAAAGGAGGAACTCTTTTTCTGCACCGGGGTAATCCCCGCCATCTCCTCTATCATTAGAAAAGTCACCAGCCCTGCAGAGAAAGTCCTGGTCCAGTCCCCTGTCTATCATATGTTCTATCACTGCACCGAGGACAACGGCAGACAGGTGGCGGAGAACACCCTGATCTACAGGGATGGCAGCTACCATATCGACTGGGAGGATTTGGAAGAGAAAATCAAGGATCCCCAAACAAGTCTCTTTCTTCTTTGCAATCCCCATAACCCCACCGGCCAGATATGGGACAGGGAAACTCTAATCCGTCTGGGAGAGCTCTGCGCAGAGAACGGGGTTTTGGTGGTATCTGATGAGATTCACTGTGACCTGACCGACCCCGGTTTTACCTATGTTCCCTATGCCTCCCTGCCGGACAATATTAGAAAGAACAGCATTATCTGCCTGGCCCCCACCAAAACCTTCAGTATCCCGGGAATTCAGACCGCAGCCATCCAGATTTCCGATCCCATTCTCCGGCACAAGATTCAAACTGCCGTCCGAGATGATAATATTGGTTCCCCCAATGTCTTTTCCACCGATGCAGCCATTGCGGCCTACACCCGGGGCGGTCCCTGGCTGGACAGCGTGCGGGAATATATTTTCCATAATAAGGAATATATCCGGGACTATCTGACTCAGCATATCCCTGAAATCAAGGCCGTACCTTCAGAGGCCACCTACCTGCTATGGTTAGACTGCACTGCCCTCACAGAGGACAGCCGGATTTTCTCCAAATTTATTAGAGAGGAAACAGGCCTCTTCCTGTCGGACGGATGGGCCTTCGGCACCGGCGGGGAATCCTTCCTGCGCATGAATACCGCTGCTCCCATGAGCCGCATCCAGGACGCCATGAAGCGGCTGGACAAGGCCGTCGCCGCCTGGAAGGCAAGATAACTACCCCAACCGGCCCCTTAATCCGACAGAATATCACCACATTAGGATAGCGAATTTCATCAAAAGTCCCTAGAACGCGCAGGGTGCGTTCTTCTAAATCTGCTTCCTTTTCGCCTTTGTAAAGCCAAAAATAGAGGCTTTATGGCATGGAACCACGCACGGCTCTTTCAAATCTGAAAGAGCCGTGTTATAATGTGCGCGAAAATCCGATAATTAGGCTGTCCTTTTTATAAGGACTTTTATCGCATAAAGCGACAGAAATGAGAGGTGACTATGGCAGAATATAAGGCAGCCTGTAACGCCAAATACTCCGGAATCGGAGGACAGGCCGTTATGGAAGGCGTCATGATGCGGAATCTGGAAAAATACGCAGTAGCAGTCAGACGGCCGGACGGCGAGATCGAAATCAAATCAGGTGAATACAAGGGTATTATTCCCTGGAAGCCCCTTTACAAAATCCCCTTTTTGCGGGGAATCTTCAGCTTCATTGACTCCATGGTGCTGGGTATGAAGACCCTAAACTACTCAGTGGATGTCTATACCGATGAGGAAGGGGATGGCCAGGCCAAGAAGGACAGTAACTCAGAGACCAAAACTCAAGCCATGGACGGGACAGCGGGCCATGGGGAATCCGATTCCAATGACAAAGCCCGGGTAAAGTTGGTTTCTGCAGATAATGCAAGTGCCGGACAGAATGAATCCAAGACCGACAATAAGGTTGCACAGGACACAGCTAAGATGGCAGAGGAGAGTGGTGCCAAGGAGGGAGGCGGCGGCTTTCTCACCGCTATTGTCATGATTGTGGCCATTTTCTTCGCAATAGGCCTCTTCATGGTGCTTCCCTACTATATGTCCCTTCTCTTCAAGAGATGGGTGGAAAACCCCCATTTGCTGGCCCTAATCGAAGGCGTCCTGAGGCTCTTCATATTCATCCTCTACGTCCTTCTGATTTCCAGAATGGAGGATATTAAGAGGGTTTTCCGTTACCACGGGGCGGAGCACAAATGCATCAATTGCCTGGAAACCGGCCACGCCCTAACTGTGGACAATGTCCGCGCCTCCTCCAAAGAGCACAGGCGGTGCGGTACCAGCTTCCTGCTATATGTCATGGTGGTTTCCATTATCTTTTTCTCCATCATTCAGGTAGAGGACAGAATCCTGCGCGTGGTCCTGCGAATTGCACTGATTCCCTTAATTGCAGGTGTATCCTACGAACTCATCCGTCTGGCGGGCAAGAGCAATAATCCCCTGGTCCGGGCCCTTTCCGCCCCCGGCCTATGGATGCAGCGGCTGACCACGGCCGAGCCGGATGACTCCATGATCGAAATCGGCATTTCCTCAGTTGAGGCCGTTTTTGACTGGAAAAAGTACCTAAAGGATAATTTCAATGTAGACAGTGAGGACGGGACAGAGGCACTGGCCAGTATGGACAAGGAGCCCGTCCGAGAGGCGGGATAATGACTTATCAGCAAGCCTACCAGAATTGTATTGAACTTTTTCACGCATCAGGAATAGAGGATGCCGAGCCGGATGCCAGGCTTCTCCTTCAGTCTATAATAGGTAAGAACCGGGCCTACCTTTTGGCCCACAAGGATGAGGAATTGACAGAACGGCAGCAGCAGACTCTGGAACTATTGTCCGAGAAAAGGGCAGGTCATGTCCCCCTGCAGCTCCTGCTGGGCAACACCGACTTTATGGGTCTGGAATTCCATGTTTCCAGAGATGTCCTAATTCCCAGAATCGATACGGAATTTGTGGTGGAGGAGGCCATGCGCTATGTGGAGGACGGTGCAAGGGTTCTGGATCTCTGCACCGGATCCGGCTGTATTCTCCTGTCCCTAATGAAGTACAAGAATTATATTGAAGGCCTGGGCGTGGATATTTCCGATGCCGCACTGGCCCTGGCCCGGGAAAATGCAGAGCTGCTGGGCCTATCCCAGGCGGAATTTCGCAAAAGCAATATGTTCGAGAATGTGGATGGCGTTTTTGACTATATTCTCTGCAATCCCCCCTATATTCAGAGCGCCGTCATCCCCACCCTTATGGATGAGGTAAGGCTTCACGAGCCCCACCTGGCCCTGGACGGCGGCACAGACGGACTGGATTTCTACCGGATTCTTGCGGCAGAGTCCGCATCCCACCTCACCAGAGAGGGCATGTGCTTCTTTGAAATCGGCTATGATCAGGGAGAGGCAGTAAAGGCCCTTATGGAAGAGGCCGGCTACCTGGATATAGAGGTCCTCCCTGACTACAGCGGAAAGGACCGGGTTCTCAAGTGCCGAAGCCCAAGATGACCAAATACAGTTGCGCCAGCCATTGAGGAGGGACAAGGGCAGGATCATAGCCCGCCTCTCATATTGCATACTTCTATCTATATATAGGATTACGAATTTCATCGGAAATTCGTAATACGTACCGGACCAGTCCCCCGCAAAGCAGAGGCCGTGTCCCGTGCATGGCGCGGGATTTCCGAATGCGTTTCCCTGTCGCATTCGGAAAGTCACGGCTTTGGAAATCACAGAATAGGATATAGGAAATGTTTGAGAAATTAAGCGAAACCGTTCTAAAATATGAAGAAATCACCCGTTCCCTAAGCGATCCCGCTTTTGCGGCTGACGGCTCTAAATATATGGCTCTGCTCAAGGAACAGGGCCGGCTGGCCCCCATTGTAGAGGCTTATAAGGCCTATGAGGAAAATGAGAGGCAGATTGCCGACTCCCTTTCCCTTATCGATGAGGAATCCGACGAGGAAATGAAGGAAATGGCCAGGGAAGAGCTGTCCATCGCCAAAAAACGGGCTCCGGAACTGATAAAGGCCCTTCAGCTCCTGCTCATTCCCAAGGATGAGACGGATGATAGGAATGTAATTGTGGAAATCCGGTCCGGTGCGGGAGGCGATGAGGCCGCCCTCTTCGCTTCTGACCTTTACCGCATGTACGTCCGTTATGCCGAAAGAAATGGATTCACCGTGGAAACCACCGATGCGGAGGACACCGGCATTGGCGGCCTGAAATATGTAAGCTTTCTGATTAATGGAAATGGTGCTTTCTCCAAATTAAAGTATGAAAGCGGGGTCCACCGGGTACAGAGGGTTCCTGAAACCGAATCCGGAGGGCGAATTCACACATCCACCGTGACCGTGGCCATTATGCCGGAGGCCACAGAGGTGGAGGTCAATATCGACCCCAAGGATTGCCGGGTTGATGTTTTCCGTGCATCCGGCAATGGCGGCCAATGCGTGAATACTACTGACTCCGCAGTGCGCCTCACCCATATTCCCACCGGCATCGTAATTTCCTGCCAGGACGAGAAATCCCAGATCAAGAATAAGGCCAAGGCCTTCAAGGTGCTGAGGGCAAAGCTCTTCGACCTGGAACGGGAAAAGGCCCATGAGAAGGAGGCCTCCCTGCGAAAGAGCCAGGTGGGCACCGGGGATCGGTCCGAGAAAATCCGTACCTATAATTTCCCCCAATCCAGACTCACCGACCACCGGATCAATCTGACCCTTTACTCTCTCGACAAAATCATGGACGGAGACCTGAACGGCGTCATAGACGCCCTCTCCGCCGCAGACCAGGCCGAGAAACTGAGCCGTATGGAAGAGGAATCATAATAGAAAGGAGCTCCTGCAATCTACTGCAGGAGCTCCTTTGCTTTTATCTTGTGAGACTTACCGAATGCGTCATGGAACCGCATCCGGAAATTCCGCGCTCTGCGTGGGACACGCCCCCTCGCTCCTTTCTGGTATCGGCTCCCGATGGGAAATCCCGCGCTCTATGCGGGACACGCCCCCTTGCTCCTTTCTGGTATCGGCTCCCGATGGGAAACCCCGCGCTCTATGCGGGACACGCCCTTCGCTCGGCGAGAGCCGGTCGTGTGCGCATTCCGAATACCAGTCTAGAACTTCTTCTCTGCTCCGGCCTCTTCCGCCACCTTCTTGCACTCAGCGAGGTCTGAGCCGCAGGAGGAGCTGACGATAGCCGCCACTGCCCCCTCCACAAAGGAACAGTCCACCATGATTACATTAGGATCACCAATGTCCTCTATTACCATCTCTGTGGTCATGACAGAACTGCCCATATCCATAATAACCAGAACTCCGTCCGGAGAATTCACCTTTTCGATAGCAGTGCTGATTTTCTCATAGCTGGTGCCAATGCCGCCGTCATCCAGCCCCCCGGCTGCCTCTACGGGTACATCGGGAGCCATGATGCCTCCCAGCTCCTTGGCCCCTTCCGCCAGCTTCTGGCTGTGGGAAACCAGTACAAATCCGACCATACAGTCCTCCTTTAATTAATACTCTGCCGCAATCGTCTTCAGAATTACCGTAAAGGAAGTGGCTCCGGGATCCTGATGTCCGATACTGCGCTCTCCCAGATAGCTGGCCCGGCCCTTGGTAGCGATGATGGTCTTTGTATACTCAACGCCGTCCTCAGCAGCCTTAACGCCTGCCTCCAGCACTTCCTTGGTGCCCTTGCCGGCCTCGTTGGCTTCCTTCATAGCGTCCAGTGCGGGAATCATGGCATCCAGCATGGTCTTCTCGCCCTTCACTGCCTTACCCCGGAGCTGGACACCGCCGATAGCGGCTTCCATCATATTGAGGAAATCGGCCATATCCACTTCTGTCTTGCCCGCCACAGAGGCTCCGGCCTTCATGAAAGCCGTGCCATAAAGAGGTCCTGCAGAACCGCCAACGGTGGAGACCAGATCCATCCCCACCTTCTTCATAATAGCGTCAACGCCCTTGCCCTCCAGGCCCGGCAGATCCGCTATAACCTTCTTGAAGCCGCGGTCCATATTAATGCCGTGGTCATTATCGCCGATAGCCGCATCCAGATCCGTCAGGAACTGGGCATTCTCATCAATAGCCACAGCCATCTTTTCAACTATATCAAGTACCTTTACATTATCTGTCATATTCTCTCATCCTTTCCCCTCCGTCCTAGGAAGTAAAAGCGAAAACACCGCCCTCCCTCATAGGGACAGATCCCCAACGCTTCTATGAAAGAGAAAAGCCGGACAGGCCTTTTCCCTGCCCGGCTTTCCCTTCATAATCTTTCATCACCGGCAGACAACTATAGAGCTGCCTTGTACTTAGCACTGTCGCAGAAAAGAAGCTATCATTGCTTCCTCATTCTGTCTCAATACCGGCCATCCTTCAATAATCCCCAGTGAATTGCCTAAAGACCTGGTCTCAAGCCCTCTCCTGCAATCCCCTGAGCCTCCGAATCCGGCTGTCCTCAAATCTCCTTGTAAGCAGGAGTATTGGCAGGAGCATCCAGAAGAGCCTTGAGCTC
>JAILCB010000015.1 GCA_024680595.1 Lachnospiraceae bacterium
TAGGTGGCGTGTCCACCCTCAGCCGCCGCCCTCTGGCCCACCCCGTCAATACCCCTGGCCAGCCCGCTGATAATCTGAACCCCGGCATCCGAAAGTACTGAGGAGAAATGTCTCGCAATCCCAATTCCATAGGCAGACGCATCCCTGCTCCCGATAACTGCCACCGATGGTCTATTCTCATCTGGAAACCGTCCCCGAATATATAGTCCCGCCGGTGGTTTTGGTATCCAGCGCAGTCTGTCGGGGAACTCGGGATCCAGGGCGCTAACATAACGAATTTCTCCTCTATTCCCATCTCTTCCTTTTTCCATATCGGGATACGTTTTTTCTCCAGATATCACCTTATTATTCTGTTCTATCCTTTCCGTCTTCTCCGCAAAAATATCCCCCTCCGTCCTTTCCGTTCCCATCCTTTCTATCATCTCATCTGTTGCTCCCGGCATCATACTATCCGCCCCACTTCCTTCCACCTCTTCTTTCTGCCCTGTCTTTTCCTCCCCCATACTTCCAATTTCCTTTTCATGAATCCTTTCATCCATGCCTATACCGGTCCTTCCGTCCATCCTTTCTCTTTCCCTTCCTTTCATCTTCCCTTGGCATCCCAGTATCTCCTGTCCATCCCCCTGTATCCCGCCGCTTCTGAAATATGCCTGCAGAGTATCCTGTCCGAATGATCCAAATCCGCAATGGTCCTGGCACATTTCAGAATCCTATGATAGGCCCTGGCACTTAAGGATAATTTCTTGAAGGACTCCTCCAAAAGCCTCTCCTCCTTTATTCCTATGGGGCAGAACTTCTTTAATTCCCTGACCCCGATTTCTGAATTGAAACGGATTCCTGTATCCCGGAATCTTTTCTTCTGAATCTCCACCGCATCCATAACCCTTTGCCGGATGCTTTCAGAGGACTCGCTGACCCCCTCTCCTTTCAGTTCCTCAAACCGGATTTCGGAAGCCTCCACACAGATATCAATCCTGTCCAGAATAGGACGGCTTACCTTGGACAGATAATGCTTCACCTCCAACTCCGTACACTGGCATTTGGTGGGATTTGGATAGAAACCACAAGGACAGGGGTTCATTGCCGCTACTAGCAGAAAATCCGCAGGGAAAGCAAAGGTTCCATAGGCCCTGGAAATCCGAATTTCCCTATCCTCCATTGGCTGACGCAGAATTTCCAGAGCCTTCCTTTCAAATTCCGGAAATTCATCCAAAAAGAGCACCCCTCTGTGGGCCAGGCTCACTGCTCCGGGTCTGGGTATCCTTCCTCCCCCTGACATAGCCTGGGCAGACATAGTATGATGAGGGCTGATGAAAGGACGGCTTGTCACAATACCCTCAGGTCCCAACATGCCGGCCACACTGTATATCTCCGTAGCCTGCAGACATTCCTCCTTAGTTAAAGGAGGGAGAATCGTTGGAAGCCTCTTGGCCATCATACTTTTCCCGCTGCCGGGAGGCCCAATCAAAAGGATATTATGCATTCCGGCCGCAGCCACCTCCATGCCCCGTCGGGCGGCTTCCTGTCCCCTCACCTCCGAGAAATCACAGTTTTCAAAAGCCTTCACACGAAGTAAATCCTCTATGGAATAGGAAACACTTTCTATATCCCTGTCTCCATTCAAATAATCCACCGCCTCCTGTAAGGATGACACACCAATTACATCTATCCCCTCCACCGCACTTCCTTCCCGGACATTTTCCCTCGGCAGAATGAATTTCTTGTAGCCTAACCGGACTGCCTCCAGCACCATAGGAAGAATCCCATTGATTCCTTTCAGTTTTCCTGACAGGCTCATTTCACCCACAATTATGGTATGCTCCTTGTCCTCAAATTCCACTACTCCCATAGAGGACACAAGGGCGACAGCCACCGCAAGATCAAAGGCAGACCCGCTCTTTCTCAAATCCGCAGGGGAAATATTCACAGTTATCCTTTTTGCCGGCAGAAAGAAGCCGCTATTCTTCAGGGCGGTCCGAATCCTCTCCTTTGACTCCTTCACCTCCCCGCTTAAGTATCCCACCATTTCAAATATGGGAAGGCCCTCGGACAAGTCCGCTTCTACACACACCGGGAATGCTTTCATTCCCAACAAAACCATTGAACTAATACTGCTAAACAATAATTTCTCCTTTCTGTTTTTATAGTGATCACAAACACTGCTTTGCTGCCTTTATGAAAAGAGGATGGTATTCCCTCCGGGATAGATATAGGGTCTACCTTAAATCCTGGGAAATATAGACATATACCAAAGCTCTGAGAGGAAAATCACATTCCCACCCGGCAGGCCAGGCCATTTCAAGCTCTTTGAGACCTACTATAGATGGCAAAGCCTTAATCCCTTTCCCTGCATAGAGAATAAAAGCCAAAAACAGAAGCCCCAAAGCTATTAAATTAGAAATTGAAATAATCAGGCGAAACGCCCTTGATAAGAATAAATCTGGCCGCTTTTCTGAAATGAAAGCGGATGCGTTTTTGAAATTCGCAAATCCTATCAATACTTATACACCAATCCCGAAATAGAATCAAGCAAAATTTCAAATGAGGGCAGCCAAAAAGCTGCCCTCATACAATAATTCTTTATAAGCAATTCGACAAATCAATCCCCTAGAGCCCTAAGCGTAAGGAGCCCAAACAGGTTCCCCCTTTTCCAGGGACTTTTGCACATCCAGTATCCTCTGATTTGCGGATCCCCTGAACTTTAAGGTAATGTCCTTTTCCCTAATATGAAATTCCCCATCCACCAGCACATCTGTTAATGAAAGAATGGGAAGGGTATCCCCACTGTGACAACGGTTATTTCCCTTGTCAATCAGCTCTTCCCAGGTATAGCCGGAATAAATCCAAATGTCAGAATGAGGGCTCTCCCTGCGGACACGCTCCACAAGTCCCCGAACAACTGTCTGATTCTCAGGCTCCATGGGCTCTCCGCCAAGCAGGGTCAGGCCGCGAATATAATTTGGCTTCAGGGAATTAATGAGCCAGTCCTCGGTCTCCTGTGTGTAAGGCTTGCCATAGGAAAAGTCCCAGGTTTCCGGATTAAAGCAATTGAGGCAGTGATGGGTACAGCCGCTGACAAAAAGAGATGTGCGGCAGCCGGGTCCGTTTGCTATATCACACTCATAAATCTTTGCGTAGTTCATATATCACCTCTAATACCAACTCTGGCAGTGCCTGGGGACTGCAATGCTTTCATCCCCCGCTCGCCATCGATAGCTACCGGCACTCAAAAGGAATCAGTACCTGGCGATTACCATGCTTTCATCCCCCGCCTGCCATCGATAGCTACCGGCACTCAAAAGGAATGGGTACCTGGCGACCACAATTCCTACATCAACCACACCCGGGTGGGAGCCGTTCCCGTCAGTATCTGGAAGCACCATGAACGAACAGCCTTCCCGTACCCTCCGTCAGCTGTTCCTGCCAATGCCTGGAAGCCCACTCCAGCCAACCCCATTAATATCCTTAGAACTCCGGGCTGGTGGATATATGCATGACCCTCTCCCGAATCTCCTGGGTCCGGCCCTGATTCCAGAAGTTGGTACCTATGTAGCCACAGGTCCGCCTGGCCACATTCATCTGATTCTGATCCCGGTTTCCACAATTAGGGCACTCCCAGACCAGCTTTCCGTTCTCATCCGTCACCACCTTGATTTCTCCGTCGTAGCCACAGACCTGACAGTAATCGCTCTTGGTATTGAGCTCGGCATACATAATATTATCATAGATGAAACGCATAATGGACAGAACCGCCTCAATATTATCGGTCATATTGGGCACTTCCACATAGCTGATGGCCCCGCCCGGGGACAGCTTCTGGAAATCCGATTCAAACTTCAGCTTGGTGAAAGCATCAATTTCCTCTCTCACATTCACATGATAGCTATTGGTAATATAATTGTGATCCGTCACACCCTCGATCTTTCCAAAACGCTTCTGCAGACACCTGGAGAACTTATAGGTGGTGCTTTCCAGCGGAGTTCCATAAACGGAGTAGTCAATATTCTCATTGGCCTTCCACTCCGCGCATTTGTCATTTAGTCTCTGCATGACAGAAAGGGCAAAGGGCTTAGCCGCAGGATCCGTATGGGACTTGCCTGTCATATAGAGGCACATCTCGTAGAGCCCGGCATAGCCCAGGGAGATAGTGGAATAACCATTATATAGAAGCCGATCAATCTTCTCCCCCTTCTTCAGTCTGGCAATGGCACCATGCTGCCATAGAATAGGGGCCACGTCACTGACGGTTCCCAGCAGTCTCTCATGGCGGCAGCGCAGGGCCTTATGGCAGAGCTCCAGCCTCTCATCCAAAATCCTCCAGAATTCCTCCATATCCTTGCCGGAGGAACAGGCCACGTCCACCAGATTAATGGTAACCACGCCCTGATTAAAGCGGCCATAATACTTATGCTTCTTGCCCTCGGGGGTAAAGCGGTCGGGGGTCAGAAAGGACCGGCAGCCCATGCAGGGATAAACGTCCCCATTCTTGTATTCCCTCATCTTTCTGGCGGAAATATAATCGGGCACCATGCGCTTTGCCGTGCACCTGGCCGCCAGCTCCGTCAGATAATAATACTGGGTTCCCGGATCCACATTATCCTCATCCAATACATAAATGAGCTTAGGAAAGGCAGGGGTAATATAGACACCTTTCTCATTCTTGACTCCCAGAATCCTCTGCTTCAGCATTTCTTCAATGATAAGGGCCAGATCCTTTCTGGTCTGTCCTTCCGGCACCTCATCCAAATACATGAAAACCGTTATGAAAGGAGCCTGGCCATTGGTGGTCATTAGGGTGGTCACCTGATATTGAATGGTCTGTACCCCGTGGCGGATTTCCTCCAGTGTCCTGCGTTCCGCAATGGCCCGAATCTTGTCCTGATCCATAGGAAGGTCATTCTCCTGAAACTCCGCCCTTACCTCCTCCAAATACTTGGCCCTGCTAATATCCACGAAAGGAGCCAGATGGGCCAGTGTAATGCTCTGTCCCCCATACTGGGAGCTGGCGATCTGGGCAATACATTGAGTAGCAATGTTGCAGGCCGTGGAAAAGCTCTTGGGGCTTTCAATCATGGTATCAGAGATAACTGTTCCCTTCTGCAGCATATCTTCTAAATTTACCAGACAGCAATTATACATATGCTGGACAAAGTAATCGGCATCATGAAAATGAATGATTCCGGCATGATGGGCATCCACCACATCCCGGGGAAGAAGGATCCGGTCAGTCAGGTCCCGGCTCACCTCTCCCGCCACATAGTCCCTCTGGACGGAAACCACCATGGGATTCTTATTGGAATTCTCTTCCTTCACCTCTTCATTATCATACTCCACCAATGTCAATATACGGTCATCCGTAGTATTGCTCTTCCTGATTAGTTCCCTCTTATAGCGGTAAACGGTATAGGTAGTGGCAACCCGGAAGGCCCCCTCCTGCTGAATTGCCTCTATGACATAGTCCTGGATTTCCTCCACACCTGCCTCATGATCCAGCTCCTGCAGCTTCAGCCGCACCTTCTCCTCCACAACCTTTATCTGGGATGGAAGAAGGCGGTAGCGCTCCCGGACCTCATTATTGGCCTTCTCGACGGCAGAAATAATCTTTTCTCCGTCATAGCCCACTTCTTTTCCATTCCTTTTAATAATATTCATAATAATCCTCTCATCACCGGCCCTACCGGTTCACTTAGGGCAAAATGAACCAAGCAAAAAAATTGCCCGGTCCAAGCTCTAACACTACATATTGTGGTTTATTCTCTCTGTCACCCTATATCTTGTGTCCATCATATATAATTTTTATAAAAAATGATATTGGCAAAATCCACAAAAAGCTAATTGTTCCAAAAAAATACATTCACCTATCCCATATAAATAAATGCATATAAGGGGAGTTTTCCCAGACACGAAAATAATGTAAGCAAGTCAATGCGGAAACTTCGAATATCCTGTCATATCCCAGGTATTCAATATCATTTCAATATTCAAGCCTTATGGCTCAGACCCTGCATTTCTGAATTCTGAGGCAAATCCAACTTTCTTCTAAGCCAATTCAACCAAATCAGTCCGTCAGACCTATAGCTTTCCCGTCTAGAACAGCCTCCACCAGGCCGCCCTTACCGTCATAGACCAGCTTCAAGGAAAAGAAAGGCCTCTCTTCTGCAAGAAGCCTGAAAAAAATCCTATCTCCGGGCCAGAGATTGAGCCCGTCCACATCCTTCTTGCTGACCCATTCCAGGACGCCCTCGTCACAGGGAATCTCCTCTCCTGTAAAGTCATCCGAGGTGAAAAGGGACATATACTCTGTAACCCCGGTTCCCGAGATGAATGTGACAATTCCGCGATAGGACCAGTTTCTGAGACTATAACCGGTCTCCTCCTTCACTTCCCGAATCAGACAGTCCTCCGGACTTTCGTCCTTCTCGAAGTGTCCTCCGACCCCTACCCATTTATCCTGATTAATATCATTCTTCTTGGATACCCGGTGAAGCATCAGGTATTTTCCATCCCTCTCCAGGTAGCAAAGAGTCGTCAGTTCTGATTTCATAATTAGAATCCTTTCGGTTTTGCAGGCAGAAACCCGCTGCCCTTGAGGGGTGGGGAATCCTGCCTAACTGGTCCGGGCTTCAAACCCTTTCACTGAGAAGCCGCCCATCTCCCAAGACCTCCCGGTCTCCGATAATGGACGGCTCCAGCCATACTAGTCTAATTAAGAAGCGAAATAGGCATCGATTCCGTCTGCAATGCCCTTTACCATCTTGGCCTGATAATCCGCATTCTCCATGTTAGTGTCATCAGCGGGATTAGTCATATAGCCCATTTCCAGAATGGTGACCGGCATAGTGCACCAGTTAATTCCCGTCATGGTATCCGAGGCCTGAACCCCCTGATTCTTCATGCCGGTAGCGGCGCAATAGGAGGATAGAACGCAGCTAGACAGCTTCTGGCTGGCTCCCGCCAGATTTGGAATGTAGGGATTTCCGGCGGAAGGAGTCAGGGTCAGGGCTCCTGAGACTCCTGTATTCGTGGACCCATTAGCATGAATTCTCACAGATATCTCCGCACCATGGGCCGTGGCAAACTGGGCTCTCTCCATATTACTAATATTAATGTCATGGGTTTCTCTGGTCATATAGACTGTATATCCCCGCCTGACCAGCTCATCCCGAAGCTTTAGGCTGACATTCAGATTTAATTCATACTCATAAACGCCGGTGGTTCCTCCCCTGGTGCCTCCGGTAACCCTTGCCTTCATAGTAGTGGACCCGGGGCCATTTGGCTCCTTGGTACTGTCTCCCTTTCTCTGATGTCCGGGGTCAATACATATAATATGACCTCCCGTTACGGCAGGGGCAGGGGTCGTGGCGGCAGGGGCCGGTTCCGTTTCCTGGGAAACAGCCGCCGGAGCCGGAGACGCGGCCGCCGCGTCCGGAGCCAGTAAATCAGACCTAATATATCCCGTCTGCCCATTATAGACAACCTTGGACCATTCACCCTCTGTTCCGGTCTGGGTCAGGGAGGCATTCTTGGGAAGTACCGTGAGAATCTTTCCATTTAGTCCCGCACTGTCCCTCATTCGGATAGAGCTGCCTGTAGTATGTACAGCCACATTATCCGCATAAACCCGTTCTGCCGGACTAAAGGCCAAAAGCCCCGCAACCGTAATGCAGGCTGCCAAAGCGATGGAGGAAATCTTCACCCATAGTCTCTTTTTCATAAATCCGTTTTTATTTTTCTTCATATTAGACCTCTCAATTTCCGGGGAAAAAATTGCTTAGCTAATCAAATCCCCTTGAAAAACATTCACTGGAATCCCATCAGACAAACACACGGCCATCAGACAAAGGCGGATGGCAGAAATGAGTACTGACCGCCGTCACCTGAAAAAGACTTTCTTACAACAGGTTCCTTCCATAGGAGAATTACTTCCGAATGCGACAAGGAACCGCATTCGCAAATCCCGCGCCCTGCGCGGGACACGCCCCCTGCTTCGCAGGGACCTGGCCGAGTACGTATTCCGAATATCTGATGAAATTCGGAATCCTATATTTCAAACAGGAGATCACCGTAGCTGGGCATGGGCCAGAAGTCCTTGCCCACAATCATTTCCAGTCTGTCGATGGGAGCCCTGAGCTCCGCCATATCCTTAATAAGCTTCTCCCTGCAATAGATGGCCCTTTCCTTTCCTACCGGCACCATAAGGGACCGGTTCACGTCCCGGATTAGCTCCTTTAAGGCATTCTGTGCCCGATTAGTCAGGGTCACCACCTCTGTCAGTATATCCCGGGCCGCGGATGCATCCGCATTCACAAGAGTAAGGGAGGAAACCGTGTCAGCCAGTTCCTTGCAATAGCGCAGACAGGCAGGAATCAGAGACTTGGACGCCATATCAATCATGGTCCTGGCCTCGATATTAATTTCCTTTGCGTAATCCTCATACTTGATTTCCACCCGGCTTTCCAGCTCTGCCTTGGTGAAAATCCCAAACCTGCTAAAGAGGGCCGCGGATTTCTCTGATGCCAGATAGGGTATGGCCTCCACCATGGAACTCAGGTTGGAAAGCCCCCGCCTCTTTGCCTCCTCTACCCATTCCCTGGAATAACCATTTCCATTGAAGACTATCCGGCTATGCTCTGTGGCATTGGTCTTAATGAGATCATGAACTGCAGTCTCAAAGTCCTCCGCCTGCTCCAGATAGTCGGCGGCATCCGCAAAGGCCTCTGCCGCAATGGTATTTAGCACAATATTGGGAGAGGCGATGCTATCAGAGGAACCGGGCATACGGAACTCAAACTTATTACCGGTAAAGGCAAAAGGCGATGTTCTGTTCCGGTCTGTGGCATCCTTCATAAAGCCGGGCAGGGTCCTTACTCCCGTATTCAGCTTGCCCCCCTGGATAGAGCTGGTGGCCACTCCCGTGGAAATAAGCTGTGACAGCACATCCTCCAGCTGCTTGCCCAGAAAAACAGACACAATGGCAGGCGGGGCTTCATTACCGCCTAGCCGGAAGTCATTACCCACATTGGCGGCAGACTCTCGAAGGAGCTCCGCGTGGCAGTCCACTGCCTTTAGAATACAGGTCAGAATCAGCAAAAACTGAATATTATCATGGGGCGTGTCCCCGGGCTCCAGCAGATTAATGCCGTCATCAGTAACCAGAGACCAGTTATTATGCTTACCGGATCCATTGACCCCGGCAAAGGGCTTCTCATGCAAGAGACAGGTCAGCTCATGGCGCTCCGCCACCTTCTTCATGACCTCCATGACCAGCTGATTATGATCCACGGCCACATTGCAGTCTGTATAGATAGGAGCCAGTTCATGCTGGCCCGGAGCGGCCTCATTGTGCTGGGTCTTGGCCGTGACACCCAGACGCCAGAGCTCAATATTGATGTCCCTCATAAAGGAAGCCACCCTCTCCCGAATGGCCCCGAAGTACTGGTCCTCCAGCTCCTGGCCCTTTGGCGGCATAGCGCCAAATAGGGTATGGCCAGTATAAATCAGATCTTTTCTTTTCAGGAATTTGTCCCTATCCACCAGGAAATACTCCTGCTCCGCCCCCACCGAAGGCCTGACCTTTTTGGAAGTAGTGTTTCCGAAGAGGCGAATGAGTCTCAAAGCCTCCCGGTTTAAGGCCTCGATGGACCGCAGCAGGGGAGTCTTCATGTCCAGAGACTCTCCCGTATAGGAGCAGAATGCCGTAGGGATGCAAAGGATAGCTCCTGCCGCATCATGGCGCACAAAGGCAGGAGAAGTGCAGTCCCAGGCTGTATAGCCCCGGGCCTCAAAGGTGGAACGGATTCCCCCTGATGGGAAGGAGGAAGCGTCCGGCTCCGACTTGACCAGCTCCTTTCCCGAGAACTCCATGAGCACATTTCCAGACTTGTCCGGAGGCGACAGAAAGGCATCGTGCTTCTCCGCCGTAATTCCGGTCAGGGGCTGGAACCAGTGGGTATAATGGGTGGCCCCCTTCTCAATAGCCCAGTCCTTCATGGCCTCGGCCACCACCTCTGCCGTCATGATATCCAGTTCTTTTCCCTCATCAATGGTTTTCTTTAATTCTTCGAAGACTTTCTTGGGAAGACGGGAGCGCATGACGGTCTCGCTGAAAACATCCTCTCCAAAAATCTCCGCTATTGTCACTTTTTCCTTCATAGTTTCCCCATTATACCGGATTCCTAATTCATTTCAATCCGCTTCTTTCATATTAATATGGGCCTCAAAGTCCCGGGACCTCAAATATAATCCTGACAAACCTGTCTTTCCGGTCATATTCCGGCCTCCCTTAAATTCTAACCCAGCCCGGAATGGTCTTTATATCGCTGTCCTTATCCTTGAGATAGGCCTTAGGATAAATAATTATCCCTTTTTCATAGGAATTAAGGAGCCCGGCCCACTCAGAAAAGGTGGAATTTGCCGTAATATTATACTTGCACCGGCTCATAAGAGCCATATCCAGATAGCTTTTCTCTCCCGTATTCCCGGTCACAATCCGTTTGTCCGGCAGCCAGTCAAAAGCTTCCTTTAGGAATTCCTTATCGTCGGAAAATAGGAAAAACAAGGGATTTTCCACCCTTTCCCGGATAAGATCCACGGCCTTCCTATAATAATCCTTTCCTAAATTAATAAAGTTCTCCGTATAGCCGGGATTTAGATAATCCCCCCTCCTGACATGGACAGACACGGACTCTCTTTCCCCTATCTCCTTCAACAAGGCCGCATTCTCCAGCCCCAGGTCCCCGAGATCAAAGGACAGGGCCTCTCTCAGCTCAGACAGATTCTCTTTATAATAATCTTCCTTCAGGAAATAGCCTGTAATATAGGCATTCTGCCCGGGACCAATGTGATCAATCCGATCTTTTAGGGTATTCTCCGACTCTCTGCCGGTTTCATAATAATGAATTCTCTGAAAATGCCCTCCGGCCAACAGCCGGGTCAGCCGGTTCACGACCCTGTCAAATCCATTTCTCTGAGCCACCTTGCCGGAAAGACGGTAAACCTGAAACTGACTCGCTTCCTCCAGATGAAAGCCCGGATTATCGGGCCGCCCGAAGAGCTTCCTCAATTCAAACCCCTGGTGGGCCCGGTTCCACTGAAACCAGGTCAGATCCGCCAAAACCTTCTCCGCCGGATATTTCTTTCTCAAATAGGTATAGAAAGCGTACTGGAACATCTGATTGCCCAGTCCGCTGGTAAAGCGCAATATAATCATAATCCTCACAGCCGGCCTTATCCGTCGGCAATTATTTATAATTAAGATAGGATTCTCTCGACCAGGCCCCTGCGAAGCAGGGGGCGTGTCCCGGACCCAGTCCAAAATCATGTCCCGGGCCCATAGGTTCCCATACCAAATCCTACAATTTCCGTCTCCTGGGCCGGCCCAGCCTTAAATGCAGATAATAGCGGAATATGGGCAAAAACATCTTCACGGTCCGGACAGAGGGATGCCTGACCAGGACCGAAAAAGCCGTCTTTAATTCCTTAGCGGCCCTGGGAAAGGCCGACGGCGTAAGGCCCACATTCTCCTCACACCATTGCATGAGGGTCCGCTTCAGCTCACATTCCTCAATGAGATAGTTCCTCCGGTGCTTACGGGAGGTCCAGCTCTCCCCTCCTGTCTTTTCCACCACCCTATGGGCCGTCATCACATCATCAAAGCGGAAAATCTTTCCCTGCAGCAGAATAAAGAGAAAAATCACCCCATCATCAATGAAGTCATGGGCCCTGTAGAGAATGGTATAATCCAGTTTGCCATTATGAAAGAAATTCCGGCAGACATTGCTGGCTGTCTGCCCGGGCCAGGGTCCGGCCTTTTGGTAGTCCTCAAAAGTATAGTCCCCGCTCCAATTATAGAGGGCACTCTTTTGGTCATGCACCGCGTCCTCCCCCTTCTCATTAATGAGCCGGAAGGAGGCCGTAGTCCCCATATAATCGGGATGGCTATCCAGGAAATCCACCTGTTTCTGCAGCTTTTTGGGGTCCGTCCAATAATCATCCCCCTCTAGAAAGGCCAAATATTTGCCCCGGCAGGCCATGGCCGTGAGATAGACATTCAAAGTGGTCCGGCCCAGATTCTTCTTCCTAAACAGAAGGCGGAATTTACCGGGATATTTCCCGGCATATTCCCGGAGTATATCCCTTGTCCCGTCCGTGGAACAGTCCTCCCCCACCACAATTTCAAAGGGAAAATCCGTTTGCTGCATGAGGACGCTGTCCAGGGATTCCCTTAAATAGGGCTCATGATTATAGGTAATGAAAACCACAGACAATTTGACCGGCTTTTCATTTTTATTTTCAGACGTATTCATAAAATATTAAGTTCCTAATCCTTTTAAAATATGATAGAGTGTTATTTTACACGAATCAAATGGAGAATTCTATGTGATGAGAAAGAAATTATCAATTATTTATGCTTTTTTAATAATCACATTATTATTATCGGCCTGTGAATCCGCCGCCCCCAGCTGGGGCCTTTCCGATAAGGGAAGCGCCTCCCCGGACCTTATGGACGCTGGGGAAGGGGAAAATCTCCCCCAGCCTGACAGCAAAACTGCCGGTTCCTTCGGTGTCGGAGATTTTGTGGAGGGAACCGTCCCTACCGGTGAAGAAACACAGGCTGATGATTCCCAAAACAGTGAATATCAGGAAGAGTTTTCCGAAGATATTGGGGAAGGTCATTTATATACTCATGACATTCCATCTGTAGATGTCAGCAGTAATCAAGTGGAGAATGGCCCCCAGAGTATCCTCTATCTGACTTCTTCCCTGCAGGCCTCCGACCTCAAGAATTTGTCAGACGAGGAAATTCTATCCAAAATCGGCCCTCTCTTTACCCTGGACCAAATGTCCACCAATGTTCTGGCCTCCGTATCCCTGGCCCAGTTCATAAAGGAGAGTAACTTTGGCAGATCTGATCTGGCACAGAAAGCCAATAACTGCTTCGGACTCAAGTGCGAACTGTCGGATAATGACTGGCCTGGCAGTACCTGGGACCGGGCCTCATATTACAGAAAAAAAACATCGGAGGAAGACGCTGATGGCAAATCCTATTCTGTGGTCGCCTCCTTCCGCGCCTACCGCAGCATACAGGATTCTATCGTAGACCATAGCGCCTATCTCCTGCGTGCGGAAAGGGGAAAAGGTCTCCGTTATAAGGGCATCGAAGGGGAAATGGATCCGGAGCGGGCGGTGAAAATCATTGTGGACGGCGGTTATGCCACGGACTCTGACTATGGTCAGGGTCTATTAGATCTTATTTCCCGCTACCATCTGACCCGCTTTGATTTAACAGAGGACTCCCAGTACGATCTGGGTCAATACCTGAATTAAGCTGTCCCGGTCTCTGGCATAACCAGTACCGGGGCTTTCCGAAGCGGGCCAAGGCCTCACCCGGAGAAGGGTCAGGCTCTGTCTGTCGAAAATGGCTTTCCGAAATGGGCCAGGGGCCCACCCACCCATCCAGCTTCACGAGTTCCTCGGCGATCTTGTACCGGGGCTTTCCGAAGCGGGCCAGGGCCCACCTGGAGAAGGGTCAGGCTCTGTCTGTCGAAAATAGCTTTCCGAAATGAGCCGGGACCTCACCTGGAGTAAATTCAGGCTCTGTCTGTCGAAAATGGCTTTCCGAAATGCGCCGGGACCTCACCTGGAGTAAGTTCAGGCTCTGTCTGTCGAAAATAGCTTTCCGAAATGCGCCAAGGCCTCAATGATCCCTTCTGTACAGCCCCGGATCTGATAGGAATGACGGATTCCTTTCCTAATCATAGAGGCTTTACCCAAAGGTAAAGCCCCTGAAAAATCCCACTATTAGAAACTGTGGCCTCCTCCGCTGAAGCCTCAGAAAAACTCTGCTATTAGAAGCTGTGACCTCCGCCACTGAAGCCTCAGAAAAATCCTATTATTAGAAGCTGTGGCCTCCTCCGCTGAAGCCTCAGAAAAATCCTACTATTAGAAGCTGTGGCCTCCTCCGCTGAAGCTTCAGAAAAATCCTACCATTAGAAGCTGTGGCCTCCTCCGCTGAAGCCGCCGCCACCGCCGCCTCCGCCTCTGGAAGAGGAGGAAGAGCTGGACCGGGTCTTTCTCCTGCGGGATGTGACAATTGCCCCTCCTGCAGTAATGGCAGCCGCCACCGCAATAGCATTTATCAGCACATCTTCCTTTGACTTCTTATTCTTTGAGGTTCCCCGAACAATGAGATAATTAATGAGGAAGGCCAGTATCAGGGCCAGAAGTCCCGCACTAATCCACTTCATGGGCTGGGCTATCTTTCCGCCCTCCAAAAGGATCGTCTCCTGCCGAAAAGCCTCTGAAGCGCAGGTATAATAATCCCCGTCAGAAGCATAGCTATATACATTATCGGTTATAGAATCGGAATAGGAGGGAGTAATGGTCTTCTCTATTTCACCGCCGTTATAGAGCCAAATCTTCCGGTTATACATATCAATAAGAAAAAGGGTCCCGCTTTCCTTGAAGTATTGGGAATAATTATTCTCCGCGAATTCCCTGGAACTGTAACCCTCGGGATAGGCGCTCACAAAAGCCGCATTTCCATAGGCTGTAATCCCCTCCATGTCCTCAGCCAGCTTCTCCTCTTCCTCATCCGTCAAAAGGTCCTCATAGTCAAAGACCGTCGCAGTATACCCGGTGTCCGGATTCTCGTAGTATGGATCATAGGTATAGCCATACAATTCCTCTCCCCAAACCCCTATGGGAAAGAGACAGAGGCAAAGCAGGCATAATATTACGACTTTTCCCATACCCTTCGATTGGGATTTTCCAAAGAATCTATTCATAATTCTCTCCTCCTTTCCTATTATGGAATTCCGGCAGGGGCCGGGTCGCAAAAACATTATATTTCTTTATTAAAACAGTAAAGACATAGCAGGAGCACAGTAAAACCGCTATAGCGCATGCATAATAGGGAATATCGGATACGGGCTTAATAAGAAAGCGCACCAGGAGGGCAATAATGGTTACTATAACCGATGGCACGATTTCCTTTACGGCATCGGACTTTACCTTCTTTTTGGCCTCGGCATGCTCCACGGGAACCGGGGCTGAGCCCGCCTCCCCTTCCCGTTCTTCCGCCAGTTTCGCCTGATAACCCAGGTCATCCAGATGCTCCTCTCTCCGGTAGACCGTCCTGGAATTCACAGCATAGATTAGCATGGTCCCCACCGAAAGAATGGAAGAGACTGTTACAAGAGTGGTGGCCCGGATTGTCGGTAAAAAGCTTAAGAGCAGGAAAATAGGGATAGCCAGAAGGACAGAGCCCAGATAGTACTTCTTCTTGTCCACCGGCAAATCCGTGCATATCTTCCCTGTTTCCCCGTTAATCACCGCATAGGCTACCCGGTCGTCCCGGCGCCAGCTCAGAAACCAGACAGGGAACATAGCGCTCTTCATACTGGTAATCTCTGTCCCGAAGGCGGCGGATTCATCCGGCGGATAATTAATACTGGCCCCGGGATATTGAGAGTCAATTTGCTTCTCCGTCCTCTTGTTGGTCTCATTCTTCACGCTTTCATTATACACATCCCCGGAAACATCGGAAATATCAGCAAAAAATCCGGCCAGATAGGCAGGGGTAAAGGGCCTCATGGATTTGGTATTAAAGGGGGCGATAAAGTCGCTGATTCTGTCATCAAAGGCAGAAGACGCGTCCCGGGTCACCCCGTCATAATCATTGTCGATATGACAGTCCATCTTCAGATATTCCGTATACTTAGAGGTTTCCCTGGTACCGGTCAGCGACACATCCCCCTGCTGCTTCACGTCATATACCCAATAGGGCAGATAGATGCCCCGAATCTTATCGATATGATCCGGATCCTTGAATTCCTTAGGCAGGAATATGGCAGAATGGATTTTCTTCTTGTATATTTCCTGGCACTCCTCCTTGGTCTTGAGAAAAGGAATCACCAAGTCAGGCGACTTCTCCTTCCCAATCCGCCCCTCCAGAATCACGGAAGCCCCGCAATAGCTGCAGAAATCGGTGGCCGCGTTCTCCGTACTCATGAGCTCGCCACCGCACTGGGGACAGCAGAATACGGTGACATCAAACATATCCTCCTCGGACGCCACCCTTTCGTCAGGGTGATCGGCCACGGCCATTGAGGCATCGCAATAATCACAATGAAGCTGTTGTGAGGCGATATCAAAACGCATACCCGCCCCACAGTTCACACATCTGTACATAAGATCCTCCTTTCATTTACAAGCAAATCCAAATTTCCCTTGACTCCTTTCCAAATCGAACCCAAACAGCATCCTCCCAATCGAATCCCCGGGATCTATCTATTCGGTCGGCGCAAATCAGTCTCCACCGGGCCTTCTGCGATCTTGCAGGGCCCCTATCTCAGCGGCAGACCGGATCCCCACTGAAAGCAGCCTGTCATAACCCGTCATTTAAAAAGCGGAGACCTTCTCACATTGAGAAATAATCATATAATTTCTTTCAATCTATGCAGCAATTCCGTATAATGTCCCATCACCGTCCCATGGTGGTCCTGAATATAGGCTTCGTTCCCCTCCTTCGCTGCCATTTCCAGTCCCAAAGCCTCTGACGACAGGTCCTTTGCCCCAATCGTTTTGGATGTCGACTTCAAGGCATGGGCATTTATACTATAACCCTTCCAATCCTTATCCGTATAGGCTTTTTCCATAGTCTCCCGTCGGTCTTCCTCCAGATAACTCCCCAATATTTCCAGATAGAAGCCTTCATCATCCATGCAATAGCTAAGAGCCGTATCCGTATCCAAAAACTTTTGAAGCTTTTCTATCCTATCATGGGGCGGCAGAATGTCAGTCTCTTCATTCCCGGCAATGATATCAAAGAGATCCCCTCCCCGCCCACTTGTGTCAAACGGCAGTTCAAGGCCATCTCCCTCTCCGGAAGGATACTGTTCCACTCCTTCCTTTCTGGGAATGTACTTGGAAATCATATCATCCAATTTCTTCATTTCCAGAGGCTTAGTCAGATAGTCATCGAAACCCTCCTCCAGAAACTTCTCCATAGCCCCCCTCAGGGCGTTGGCCGTCAGCATCACCACCGGCGTATCCTGATTACAGTGATCCATCTCCTTCATCCGCCTCAGAGTCTCAACGCCATCCATTTCCGGCATCATATAGTCCAGGAAAATAATGTCATACTTCGTTTTCTGGATTTTTTCCAGGCATTCTCTGCCGTTGAAGGCGGAATCTACAATAAGGCCGGAATCCTTGAGGAACATACGCACCACCTTTAGATTCAGTTCCACATCATCTACTACTAGTATACAGCCTTCATAATTGCCCACACTCTCATCATACTCTTCTTCCCACTCCGCGTCCTCACTAAAGCAGTCCACTTCCCCTATTGGCGTGGAATCCAGGACTGTCTGGGGAATTTCAACTGTAAAGGTGGATCCTTTTCCATACTCACTCTCCACAAAAATTGCCCCATTCATTAGGACACAGAGCCGTTTCGTGATGGCCAGTCCCAGGCCGCTCCCTTCAATCATTCTATTCTTTTTCTCATCCACCCTCTGGAAGGTGTCAAAAATCTCCCTTAAATTCTCCTTTCTAATGCCTATGCCGGTATCTGAAACCCTGGCGCAGAGATAAAACCTATCCCTTTCATTCTTGGAATAAATCTGCAGATCCACAGAACCTTCCCGGGTATATTTCACTGCATTTGTCAAAACATTAATAAAAATCTGCCGAATCCTGTCCTGGTCCCCGTAGAGCTCCGTCGGCAGAGAAGGATCCACAGTAACCTTAAAGGCCAGCTCCTTTTCATCGGCCCTGGATGAGATCATAGAAACGGTTTCTCTCACCAATGACTCCAGCCTATAGGCGGATGGGTTAAGGGTAATCTTCCCGGACTCCACTTTGGAGAAATCCAGAATATCATTGATAATACCCAAAAGGATTTCCGTAGACCGCCTCTGATCCAGGGCATATTCCCTCACGGTCTCACTCTTGCATTCCTTCAGAATCATAGTATTCATGCCCAGGACCGCATTAATAGGCGTCCTAATCTCATGGCTCATATTGGCCAGAAAATCACTCTTAGCCCTGTTGGCCTTGTCTGCCTCCCTGGAATAATCCAGTGCCCTCCGCTTCTCCTCCTCCAATACCCGGTTTGCCTCATTCAGCATCTGAATATCATTTTGCTGCACTGTATCATCCAGGAGCTCCAATAGATAACCCAGTCTCTTATGGAACCTGTTATTTAATAATAGGGGACGGACCGAACACTTAAAGTAATGATCTTTATAAAAAAGCATATCCTCTTCCGATTCCTTGAAATCTCCCTTCTCCACATGACGGCTGAGGCAGGAGAGAATATGATCCTCAAAAAAACGAACATCCTCATTCTCCTTTTCCCTGCCGGAGAATTGAATCTTCCTGTCCACCTGGACCCGGGAAAGAAAAGGGAACAGACTCCGCATCAGATCATTACAGCCAATATAGTTCAAATCATTATCAAAGGTGAGATAGCCGTACTGAGCCAGCTTTTGATATACCAGAAGTACATTTCCCGACATATCATACATATAAAACCTGCGGTGCAGCAGTATGATCATAATAAGAGAAATATCATAGATTATAGGGATGAGATCCACATTCACTTCCAGATTGGACTGCAGAACATACAGGGATACGCCCACGGCCATGGAGACAATGAGCAGCCCTATGGTGTGTTTCGAGATATTCTTCTTTTTGATAAGGGCGTAGAATGCCATGACGAAGGCCAATAAGAACTCACCGTACATGAGCAGCAGAAAAAGGACGTGTCCGGGTCCATAGGCCTTATCCATATAGGCAATCCCATTCCAATGTCTTAGAACGGTATTCTCATAATAAAAATCGCTAAAGCCTATAGTGGACACAAGTCCCAGGACGATAGCCGTTAGAATAAAAAGAAAGGCGGAAAGCCGTCTGGGGATTTTGATATCACATATCCTACCTACCAGACTAACCACAAAATAAGGCACAAAAAGACCGCCAATATAGGTGAACTTATTGGCTACAATGATCTCCTGCAAATCCGTGGAAAAGGCCAGAAAGAGATATGCTATATTACTAACGGCAATTACAACGGAGATCAGAATCGCATTCATGCTATATCCGCCTCCGGAAATGAAAAAGAAATAGAAGAGACAGAGGATAGGTAGCACTGCGGAAAAAACATAAAAACCGATATAAAAACTGCTTATAGCCATAATTCCTCCTGCCTGAGACACCTGCCAGAGAAATGTCCAATAAGAAATAGTATATTCCTTTAGACCTCAGCCTTGTCAAATAAATGAAAATTTACTCAAATTATAATGGAATCAGGCCCATATCGTCAATGATACAATTGAAACAGACCATTGTCTCCCACACACATTCCGGAAATATGGAATCTGGAATTGAATTTAAATAAAAACATCAATTTCATAGGAAATCTATAATTGAATATGCATTATCAATATGGTAGAATGGACATATATTATGGTATGAGTGCTGCGTATTCCTTCCGGAAAAGGCAGATATTTGATGAATAATAACCCTATCTCTATCTCAACCCGCACGAAAGAGGCATTCACCATGGGACTTATTTACACCACAGATAATTGTGTCGGCTGTAATAAGTGTGTACGAGTCTGCTCCGCCCCCGGTGCAAGTGTTTCCAGACACTGGCAGAACCGCACCTGGATTCACGTAGATGATGACCGGTGCATAGGTTGCGGTGTTTGTTTTGATGTCTGCGAACACCAGGCACGGGCCTATGAAGACGATACAGACCAGTTCTTTGCGGATCTCAGAAATGGAAAGGAGAAAATCTCCCTCCTTTTAGCCCCATCCTTTTTGGCAAATTATCCGGAGGATTACGGCAGAATTCTGGGAGGACTAAAGGATTTAGGAATTAATCAGATTATTTCAGTCTCCTTCGGGGCCGATATCTGCACCTGGGGTTACCTGAATTATATGAAATCCCACGACTTCTACGGTGGAATCTCCACCCCCTGTCCCGTGGCAGTAACCTATATTCAACGTTATCTGCCCGAGCTAATCCCTATGCTGATGCCTGTGCAGACCCCCCTC
Source organism: Lachnospiraceae bacterium (assembly GCA_024680595.1). Classification (GTDB taxonomy): domain Bacteria; phylum Bacillota; class Clostridia; order Lachnospirales; family Lachnospiraceae; genus NK4A144. The sequence goes on from JAILCB010000015.1 coordinate 20,068, forward strand.
ATGTGTACCGCCATCTATTGCAGAAAAGTACTGGGTATTACCGACAAATTCGCCTTTATCAGTCCCTGCATTCAGAAAAGGGATGAAATCCGGGATCCTGCAAACGAAGGCTTGGTTAGCTACAATGTTACCTTCCAAAATCTCATGAAATATGTCCGGGAGGATAATATTTACGGTGAGAATGCATCGGATAAGGTCATTTACGGACTGGGCTCCGTCTATCCTATGCCCGGCGGACTCAAGGAAAATGTCCAGTGGTTTCTTGGAAATGTACCCATTAGAGTCATCGACGGCAAGCGCAGATTATACCGGTGGTTCAAGGCCAATAAGGACCGAATTAGGGATAGAGAAACCCCATTCGCTTTAATCGACGCCCTAAATTGCGAGGACGGCTGTATGTGCGGTACAGCGGTGGAAACCGAAAAGGGCAAGACAGACGACGCCCTCTACGAACTCCTAAATATCCGAAATAATGTGATGAATTCCCAGACAAACGAAGCCTGGGGAAAGGAGCTCACGCCGGAGGAAAGATTTGCCCATATTAATGAGCAATTCAAGGATTTAAAACTGGAAGATTATGTGAGGGAATATTCTGATCTGTCCCACATGGTGAAGTATAGGATTCCCAGTGAAGAGAAACTGAATGAGATCTTTCATTCCATGCATAAGCATACGCCGGAAAGCAGGAAAATCAATTGCTCCTATTGTGGCTACGACAGCTGTATGGACATGGCTACAGCCATATGCAACGGCTTTAATGAAAAGGAGAATTGTATCTACTTCCGGAACTGGAAAGAGGTTTATCTGGAGCGAATGAGTTTCCGGGATGAACTGACCGGGGTCATGAATCGGAACGCCTATGAGCAGATAGTGGGAGTCAATGAGGATTTCAAGGGTCTTCTCGGTGTGGTCATAGGTGATGTTAACGGCCTCAAGCTTGTAAATGACACCCTGGGACACCAGGCCGGTGACAACCTGATTCATAATGCCGCCTCTTCTATGGCAGCTATTTTTGGTGAAAATAATGTCTATAGAATCGGAGGGGACGAGTTCCTGGCTATTATACGGGGCTTCGATAAAGAAGAGAATGAAAAGAATTTAAATAGAATCCGCCAGCTCATGGCAGAAAAGGATGGCAGTATTTCTCTAGGTTATGCCAGCAGCTGTAATCGAAACATCGCTATTTCCGATTTGGTCAAAGAGGCCGATGCCATGATGTACCGGGAGAAACAGGAATATCATAGAATCCACGGAAAGAGATGATTTCTTTCTGTCATATTATCGAGAGGGAAATCTCCCTCTCGATTTCATTTGTGTAGGCTAGGAGCCAAAGCCTCGTCGCCGTGCTTGCACGAGCGCGAGGCCTTGGCGACAGCCCATCATCGAAGGCCCTCTGGGCCTGAGATGTGGGCGGGGCCCGAATCGAGTAGGGGGTCTTCCCACCCCTACTCGATTCCACATCTCAGACCCTTCGGGTCTTCGATGATAGGCCGGTGCCAAAGCCTCACTGGTGCGCAGGTGCCCCGATGAGGCCTTGGCTTGCAGCCTGCGATCAAGAAGGCTGACACCTGCCCGATTCGCCTACGCCCGTCATCTCAAGTCCCTCGGACTTTCGATGATGGGCTCTCGCCAAAGTCTCACTGGTGCGCAAGCGCCCCGATGAGGCCTTGGCTCGATGCCTACATTAAAAAATAATCGAGTAGGGGAAATCCCCTACTCGATTTGTTTTCAGCCAGTGTGTCCTAAAGAAATATTTAGCTGACGGTTTTCTATTCTATCGCCTGAATGCACGATTTAATTAAAGAATCCTGCCTTCTATTCCAAGACAAAGCTGGCCAGAATCTCCTCTAAAGCGGCATCCCCTTCATAGCTTTCATCCCCGATATCCTCGGGCGGAATTCTCCCTGTTACACCCAATATCAGATAATCCTCTCCTCTGGGAATGATATAGTAAATACTCTTCATCTCTCCGGGCTTGTCCTGGGTCGATTCCGAAACCAGGGTAGATTCAATGGGTTCCCCCGTCCCGTCATTCCCGAATAAGGCCATATCCGCCTCTGCCTTGCCGGACTCAAAGGAGGACTTCACTTCCTCCGCAAGCTCTTCCTTTGTCTGACCCGACCTCTTTTCCACGGAAACTACATAGTTTTGAAGGAAACCAATACCGCCAAAAATATCGCTTTCCGTCTCACTCGCGGCCTCCATAAGAGAGAACTTGGTGAGATTATAAGTCATGGTATATCCCAAGATACTGTGGTACTCGATACTTTCCTCTTCCTCCGTAGTCATGGGGGCGTTAATAAGAGGCACCGGGTCCCAGCCATAGTCCTGATATTGGGTAATATAAATGCCATTGGTATTGACATAATTACTGATTTCCTGAAGGCGAATCATTTTCATATCCTCTTCAGAAGACTCATATTTCTTCAAAAGGCCGTCCTTCATACCAAAAATCCGCTTGGTATCAGGACCATTATCACTTCCATCCCCTACAAAATCCGTCTCGGTAATCTCATAGCCACCGCCTGATGGCTTCATATGGAAAAGCCCGTCACAGGCGCCGCCGCTCCTGTCCATAAGGGTGGTATTCCTCAAATCATAATTATGGATAAATCCCCGGCACCATACCAATATATCATCAGGCTTTGTATCATCGACTTCCAGAATATTCACTACAGGAATGGTTACCTGGGTCGGGGCATAGTTCTTCCGGGCCATATCAATATAGAAATCGGAAATCTCCTTCACATAGGGCTCATCTCCGGTATATTCGTAGGGAGGAAGCTCCGTCACAGCAGTCTCTCCGGCCGCTTCGGTCTCCGTATCCTCAGCTTCTGTCCCGGTCTCCGTTTCCTCCATCATCTCAGTCTCTGTCACTTCTTCAGATGCCTCTGTTTCCTGTGTCTCCGTTTCTGGCTGCGCTTCGGAAGCCGCTGCCGGGGCAGGCTCACTAGAGGCAGCCTCTGTGGATGCCTGACCGGCCGCCCCACCCGAACCACATCCGGATAGGAGTGCTCCTGTCATTACCCCGCTTATCAGCAGGGCTAACGCCCTTCTGGCTATTTTCCTTTTCATAGTCTCCTCCCTTTCGTACTTTAATTAAGAAGTGGTGATCTTCTCACCTTGAATCGAGTAGGGAAGATGCGAATCGCACCCT
>JAILCB010000049.1 GCA_024680595.1 Lachnospiraceae bacterium
CGGCGGTTCCAGCTGTGCTATAGCCGCCGCAATACGAAACGTAGACCGGCCTTCTGCGGTCACGCGGATCATTTATCTCAGCAGGAGATTGGATTCCCACTGAGATAAACCTTTTCAAAAAGATAGAATAGGGCATCCATCCGGGGTGCCCTTTTTCATTCCTTTTTTCTCATCCTTATAGTATAATAATTCTATGAATAAAAATTATATCGTACTGGATCTGGAATGGAATCAGGGAAATCCCAAAACAGAGTTATCCGAAATCCCCTTTGAAATCGTGGAAATCGGAGCCGTCAAGCTTAATTCCAATCACGAAATCATCGATACTTTCGAGAGACTGATACGCCCCCAGATTTATACAAAAATGCATTTTGCCACAAGAAAGCTCATCCATCTCACCACCAGGGATCTGGAAAATGAGGATATTTTCCCCCTGGTATACGAGGAATTCCTGAAATGGTGCGGAGAAGATTTTATTTTCTGTACCTGGGGTACACAGGATCTTCAGGAGCTTCAGCGGAATATACGCTTCTATATTCTTCCCCCCCTGGGCGACCGTCCCTTCCCTTATTTGGATGTACAGAAGCTATTTAGCCTGGCCAAGGAAGACGGCAAAAGCCGCCGTTCCCTGGAATACGCAGTGGATTTCATGGGACTGCAGAAAAAGGACGCTTTTCATAGGGCGGAGAATGATGCGGTCTATACGGCGGAAATCCTGCAGGAGATAGCACAGAAAAAGCTGGAGGAGCGGGTTTCCTTTGATGTCTTTCATTTGCCCAAAAGCCCTGCCGAGGAACTACATGTCACCTTTGACACCTATTCCAAGTATATTTCGAGAGCTTTTCCAGATAAGTCGTCAGTCATGCGGGACAAAGAGGCCACCAGCTGCAGATGCTACCTGTGCAACAAGGATACCAGGCACAATATTGACTGGTTTTCTGCCAGCAGCAAGTATTACCTCTTTCTAGGCACATGTAAGGATCACGGCCCCATGAGAGGCAAGCTTCGGATAAAGAAAAGCGAGGACGGAAATATTTATGTCGTTAAAACCATCCGCCGTGCCACAGAGGAGGATATTACAAAACTGAAAGAGAAGGCGGAGAAAGCCCATCTGGCGGCGCAGAAGGCCGCTCTCTACCGGGCACATGAGAATTCATCCCATTCCGAAAAAACAGATCAGGATAATTCTAAAGCCACAAGCCATCCCCATAAGGAGGAAATGAAGGCAAATAAACCGGCTTCCAAAAAGCAGGGCAGCAAAAATTCCAAGTCAAAGAAAACCGGCTCCTAAGTCAAAGACTCGGGAACCGGTATTTGAAAAAATCCCTGATACAGCCGAAAGCCCAAAGGGCGGGGCTTTAGCGAAGACGATAAGTAAAAGCTTCAGAAATCAAAATCATCAAATTCCGAGAAATACTTGCGGCTCTTCTTTTTCAGCCGCCGCTTGCGATTGGTGGAGAATCGGTGGTTTCGGACGATGGCTATGATTATGAGAATCAGAATTATCCCGCCCAGCGTAATTCCGCCAATAAGGAATATTCTCCCCATATTGAGATAAACTACATCAGGATTATGGAAGCCGGCGGTATTGCCTGACACTTCAGGCTTTTCCCTCGAGGAGGAATCATTTCCCGATACCGTTACTCCAAATTCAAAAGGGGCCATATCGCTGTCAGTCAGAATCACACCGGTTTCTCCGACATAATTGCCGCTATAAGTATAGGTAACCTTTGCAACCGCATTCTCTTCCACGTCCTCATAGGAAACCTCAGGCTCCAGGTCGGAAAACTCTGCTCCTAGCGGCAGGATGCAATATCCATCGGGACTCAGAGCCAGAAGAGGCTGGGTACTTCCAAAAATATCACTGTCCGCATTGAAAAAGTCGGCGCTGTCCATTTGGAAGCGGGTCTCATTCTCTGCAATATTGCATCTGGTGAAATTATTAAAGCCATATTCAAAGAGCTCTCTGGTATCCAGAAAATGATTGGGGGGCTCTGCCTTCATAACGACACAGATTAGATTTAGTCCATTCTTTTCCGCACAGGTGACTAATGTCGAGCGGGCCGCCACCGTATAGCCGGTCTTGCCCCAAGTAAAGTACTCGTATTCATACTTGAAGCCCGGGAACATTTTGTGATGGTTATAAATAGTAAATGTATCCGGCTGGGTGGCTGTGGCATTCACGGTATAGGACTTAGATGAGGCAATATGGCGCAGGGTATCATTGGCATTAAAGGCCCTGCATATGAGCGCCATGTCATGGGCTGTGGTCATATGTTCTTCATTAGGCAGTCCGTTGGCATTGGCAAAGTGAGTACCTGTACAGCCCAGCTCCTTTGCCCTCTCATTCATAAGCTTACAAAATTCAGACACGGAGCCTGAGACATGCTCTGCAACCGCAGCGGATACCTCATTGGCAGAATTCAGGAGTATGCAATAAAGGGCCTCTTCCATGGTAAAGGATTGTCCCACATCCAGGCCGCAATTGGAGGAACCGGGATCTATTCCAAAAACCGCCTCCTTGGAAAAGGTCACCATTTCATCCAGAGAACAGTGCTCAGCAGCCACAAGGCAGGTCAGAACCTTGGTAATACTGGCAGGATACTTTTGCAGGTCCATATTCTTGGCATAGAGAATGGCGCCCGTATCCGCATCCATGAGTACGGCGCACTCCGAACCAATTGTAGGTCCCTGGGGCCAGCCCGGTATTTCATTGGAGGAAACGGCCATACTGCGCCTAACCTCCGTAATATCCTGCTGGGGCTCCGTAGCATAGGCAGTTAAAGGCTGAGAAGCCAGACAGGCGCTATAAGAGAGAAAAACCGTGCAAAAGCACAGCAAGGTAAATTTTTTCATATAATGACGAAATTTTGATTTAAACATGCTAACATCATACACTAAGACAAAGAATTTTGAAAGTGTAAGTCCAATGTCTTCTTCAATCAATCTTTCATATAAACAGAACGTCATGAAGTAAGCCTAAGGAATTTACATGAATTAGGAGGTAATATGAGGCTCCGCAATATTCCCGGTGCAAGGGAAGCCGTTGCAGCAGACAGCCGGTGCTTTGATACGCCCGAAGAGACCAAAGGCCGGTGGCAGGAAATTTTCGGAAATGACCACCCTCTAATGGTGGAGGTGGGTATGGGAAAGGGCCGTTTCATTATTGAGAACGCCCTCAGACATCCGGAAATCAATTATATTGGAATTGAGCGCTATGAAAGCGTGATTATTCGCGCCCTGCAAAAGCTGGACCGTATGAATGCCGAAGAATTAAAGCATCCGGAAATGCCTTCATCAGACCGGGCCATCAAAACAGGGGCTCCGCCCAATCTCCGTTTTCTCCGCATGGATGCGGCAGAAATCCGGCTATTCTTCGAGCCCCGGTCCATCCAGAGGATATATCTCAATTTCTCTGATCCCTGGCCAAAAGACCGCCACGCCAGACGCCGTCTTACCAGCCGGGAATTTCTCATGCGTTTCCGGGAGATCTTAAAGGATGACGGAACCATTGAGTTCAAAACCGATAATCTGGATCTTTTCCGCTTTTCTCTGGATGAGCAGGCTATTGCCGGCTGGAAGCTGCTTTATTCTACAGAAGATCTCCACTCGGATCAAGAAGCCATGAAGAATAATATTATGACAGAATACGAGCAAAAATTTTCGGCCCGTGGCAACAAAATTTGTAAATATAGCATTTCCAAACGTTAATTTTTGTGTATAATATAGTAATAGTGCCCAATCATATGGATGGCGGGGGGTTCTGATTCCGCGCTCTAATTTAATGTACATTTTTACTAGAAACAATTGCTTGCAGAAGGATCTGCCACTGGAGTGAAATCCGCATGAAACGGCAATGTCAGCCAGAGAAAACGTGTGTCCGTCTTTTCTGTCAGACAGGAGAATATTCAAGGAGGATTTGTGTATGGTAAAACATGTAACAGACAGCAGTTTTGAGACAGAAGTATTAAAGGCTGACAAGCCGGTCTTAGTTGACTTCTACGCAGATTGGTGCGGCCCCTGCAAAATGATGGGTCCCATCGTAAATGAGCTCTCCGAGGCATATGAGGGAAAGCTTATTTTCTGCAAATGTAATGTGGACGAATGCCCTCAAGTGTCACAGACCTATGGTATTATGTCCATCCCCACTATCCGGATTTTCCAGAAGGGGGTATCATCGGATCCTCTCGTAGGCGTAAAACCCCGTCCGGAATTGGAAGCGGAGCTTCAAAAGTATATTGGATAACCGCACATTATTCCGGTTTTTTCAACGCGGCAGCCTGTCGCATTGGAATAGTCAATTTATTCGCTAGTTCTAAGGGCTCCCGACTGAGCCCATAAATGTTAAATCATTCTAAAAAATCTTTTAACAAAAGGAGGAGAGTCACATGGGACTTAAAAACCTTATCCAATTGGATGCAGATCGATTGAAACATATGAAGGTGGAGAAGAAGTTCTCCTATACCTTCAAACGGATTTACCTATATTTGGGCTTTGTAGTTGCCCTTATGCTAATCACATTGATTGCCGTATTCTATGGATTCAATCAGATGTACGGTAATTACTATCAGCAAAACACCTATCAGGGACTTCTGAGAATTCACAACCAAAACTTTGCCAAATCCGCCTGGTGGGCCAATGCTACCAAGGATGCCTCTGACAGATCTGAACAGATCAAAGAATTTGACGAAACCATGATTAATAATCTCCATGAGGATTTGAATAACCTCATTGAGTATCGTGGAGAAACCGAGCTGACCAAGAGTTTGCAGTCGGATGTCAGTAAGCTGGACACCCTAGGCGATCAGATGGCCGATCTCTACAATAAAGGCACCCCCCGGGAGGACGGCTCCCTGGATGTAGACGATGAAGTCTATGCTATTATGCGTGATCAGGTCAGACCCATTGTCAAGCAAACCATAGAGGATTCCTCGACAATGGCGGAACACGTACAGGACGAAGTTAATAGTATGTACGGCACCATTGTAACCATTATCATTGTATTATTCATAGTTGCACTGGCCTTCCTTATCCTACTGATAATCTTCATGAAGAATGCCCAGAAGAAGCTGACGCAAGGCGTTCTCGATCCTGTTAAGGAGGTTATGATAGCTGCTGAGCATATGGCACAGGGTGATTTGAATATCAAGATTGACTACGAAGCCGACGATGAGTTGGGTACCCTGGCCAGAGACCTGGAGAATTCTACCCAGGTTTCCATGAATATTGTGGATGATATTTCAACCTCTCTGAATGGCATTGCAGGCGGCGACTTCACTGTGGGAACCGCTAATCCTTCCCTTTATCTCGGAAACTTCAAGCCTATTAGTAACTCCATGGATGAGATTACAAACAGACTGTCAGAGACCCTGAGCAGCGTGAAAGAGGCCACTGCAAGAGTGTCTGAAGGCGCCGAGAATATGTCCCGTGGTTCCACTGACCTGGCTGAAGGCGCAACCGACCAGGCCGCAGCCGTCGAAGAGCTGACCGCTTCCGTAGCAACTGTAACAGAGCAGACCGAGAACGTAGCACAGATGGCGGAAAAAGGTGTAAGCATGTCCGTCAATGCCCAGGAAGAGTCCAAGAAGGGTGCGGAAATGATGGATCGTGTTATCTCCGCTATGGACCGTATCACTAATGCTTCCAAGGAAATCGAGGAGGTGGCAAATGCCATCGAATCCATCGCTTCCCAGACCCAGCTTCTGGCACTCAACGCCTCTATTGAGGCAGCCAGGGCAGGCGAGAGCGGCCGGGGCTTCGCTGTGGTTGCCGAGGAAATCGGCATTCTGGCTAAGCAGAGTAATGACGCCGTACAGCGTACCCACCAGTTGGTTGATACCGCTCTTCAGGAGATCGAGAACGGTAACAGGGTGGTTCAGGATACCCAGACAACCCTTCTGGGCGTCGGAGAAGCCGTTAATCAGCTGGCTGATATGATGAGGGAGTCCGGAAGCATGGCCAGGGATCAGGCCCAGAATATGAGAGAGATTAACGACGGCATCGAGCAGATTTCCAATGTTATCCAGAATAACTCTGCTACTGCCCAGGAAAGCAGCGCAGTATCTACGGAGCTCTCCGACCAGTCCATCTCCCTGAACGAGCTGGTATCACAGTTCCAGGTCAAATAATTGTAATATAATAATTTTGAAGCATTAAAGGGGCTGCTGATTCGGTTCAGCAGCCCCTAATTAATATCAGGATAATAAAGAATGGATTTTTGATAATAGACTCTGACCCATAGCCTAATCGAGAGGGGGAAGCTACTCGATTCCAGCTACGCCGCTATCATCTCGCAAGCAAGCTTGCTCGATGATTAGCGGTCGTCGTAAGCCGTGGTCTGCAAGCAAGCTTGCACCACGGCTTTCGGCTCGTCGCCTACACAAAATCGAGGGAAGATGCAAATCGCACCCTACTCGCCAGCGAGCCGCCGGTCGGCTTTAGACGACAAACTTCATTTCGGCGGCTCTACGATAAAAAAAAAAGGAAAGTTCTTTTTGAACTTTCCCTATCTTTGAGAGCGACAGACGGGATTCGAACCCGCGGTCTCCACCTTGGCAAGGTGGCGCTTTACCAGCTAAGCTACTATCGCACGAACAAAAAGAATTATAATCCCGGACATCACTTTTGTCAAGCATTTTTTGAAAAAATATTTCTTGGCTGTTTAGAAGAGGGCAAAATCGACTTTATTATTAAGTGTAAAAAGGCCCTACTTCTTAAGGCGGGGCGTCATAAGACAGTAAATACTGTTAGAATTAAAAGAATGTGAAGGCGTGGCTTCGGTCACGCCTTTTCACTTGCTAAGAGTTCATTCAGAGGGATAAATCCCAATCCATCGTACTGGATGTGGATATGCTGTGTGCGCTTGCCGGAGGATTTGTCCGGGGCATCCACATATATCGCCTTTACCAGTTCATGCAGGGTATAGGACGTAAGCTCCTCAATTCCTACATATTGATTGGATTTCTGAATGAAAGATTCGATGTTTTTAATCTGTGTTTCCTGTAATTCGATCTCGGGGTATTCAGGTGGTGGATTCTTTTCATCGAAATACTGCTCGGAATCCGGGTCGTAATCATCATTCAGGTACCTATTCCATAGATATTCCGCATATCCGACGATGGGGCTTTCCGTTACAAGATCAATATCGATGATCATTTTGGGTGTTTTGTTTTTCATATAGTTTTTCCTTTCCGCTCTTTGCAGAGCTTAAAATTATTAACGTTCGATCCGATGAGATCGTTTGGGCTGTTCACGCTGCACGGGATTTAAGAACTTGTCGATGTTGTCTTTCATATTCTGTAGCTTCTTTTCTTTTTCCTTCGCGGCGTAATAAGTGTTGTAGCGCGCGTTCTTTTCGGAAATCAGGTTTTGGATCTCTTCGGTGAGTAGCTTTACTGAAGGAAACTTCGTTATGCCATGACTCTTTAGGTACTCAAATGCAGCGCTTCTCAATCTGAAGTTGGCTTCATGTTCGGCGTAGAAGGCTTGTTGCTTGGATTTCGACTTGATGCTCTTGTATTCATCCACAATAGGCTTGGTTCTACGGATAGTCTGTACCTGTCGGAGCAATTCCTTCTTATCATCAACAACTTTCTCAACAGCTATTACTTCCTTACGCGCCGACGAAGTTTCGGTATGAGCGTTATCCAAAGCGTTCTTTAAATCCGCGTAATCATTGATTCCTTCAGAATGTAGATC
>JAILCB010000060.1 GCA_024680595.1 Lachnospiraceae bacterium
CACTGCAGTGCTGAGAATCAGGGTTCTGGAGGCACTCTTCAGATATTTGCCGTCAATAAGGGCAAGCGAAGGGAAAATCTTGTAAGGTATGGAACCCTTGGTACGTTTTGTGTGCCTTGTAAGAACAGCTACACCTGTCACTTCAGAGCCTGTTCCGCAGGTGGTAGGGACTTCAGCTACCGGCAGGGCGACAGAGTCCAGAGTTCCTCCATACAGGTCCTCCTCTGTGGCGGTGGGATGCAGGATGGTAAAGGCAATGGCCTTGGAGGCGTCCAGAGGGGAACCTCCGCCGATCCCTATACAGAAATCCACCCCCTCCTGAATACCCAGGTCCCTGGCCTTGAAAATGGTCTCTACAGAGGGATTCTCCTCCACCTCAGAGAAGATACAGTATTCGATACCCTTCATTTCCAAAGCCTTTTTCACATCGTCCAGGGAGCCGTTAGCGGCGGCTGAGTGACGGCCGGTGACTAGCATGGCTTTTTTCCCTAAAGCAGCTAGGTCATCTGCATGATTTAGAACACAGTTATCCTCATCAAAAACCCTAGTGGGCATATAGTATGTCATATGGTTTACCTCTCAATGATTTAGTCTTTAACGCGATAATATTTTCAGTTGAAATTATTTGTAAGACTTTCCGAATGCGCCAAGAAAGCGCATTCGGAAATCCCGCACGATGTGCGGGACACGCTGGACGCGCTCGTGCTCGCGGACTCCACGGAGTTGGAAATCCCGCACGATGTGCTGGACACGCCCATCGCTTCGCGAGGGCCGGTCGGGTAAGGATTCCGAATTAGAGTCTGAAACTTAAATCTGCTTACACTTATTGATATAGAATCAGAGCGATTAGTTCCACGGTTTCATCGGTGTGATTTGCAATACCATGACCTGTTCCCGGAGGGCAGATGGTCACATCGCCGGCATGAACAGTCCGGATTTCCCCTCCATCATTATACTCGGCTGTTCCGTTCAAAATATGGAAAAGCTCGCTTTCATCATCATGGACATGATAGCCGATGCTACAGCCCGGCTTCAGTGTGATACGGGAAAAGAGACGGCCCTTTCCCAGGAGCTCTTCAGGAGAAGTAATGAACTTGGTGATTTCCACGGTGCCGTCGCCACCGCGCATATGTTCCTTATAATCGATAAGGCATTGGGATTTCTCTCTAATCATAGTTAACCTCCGTTTCGATTTACCAGCTAGCAGGATCAGGGGATAGGACTTCCCCAGTGTTTTGAAAGAGCCGGAATTCAAGGGAATTTGCCTTTTCCGGCTTTCCCAAAGAGCCATAACCCAAGGGGGAGAGTTTTTTCCTGCTTTCCCAAAGAGCCATAACCCAAGGGGGAGAGTTTTTTCCTGCTTTCCCAAAGAGCCATAACCCTAGAGACAGGACTATTTCTGGCTTTCCCAAAGAGCCATAACCTTAGAGACAGGGCTATTTCTGGCTTTCCCAAAAAGCCCGTATCCGTAGAATTCATTCTAACGGATAGCAGGAATATTTACAAGAAAAACTCTTATGCGGTTAGAGGGCGGAACCTGCGCATCGCCGCGGAGCCATTAGTTCAGTGGGAGAATGGACCCTCACCGAGATGAAGTTGTCAAAAGCCCCCACTTAAGGGCAGTGTTCATAAGATAGGAACACAAAATGAGCACTGTCGTGGGCGGATTGGCACAAAAATGTTCCTTACAATTTGTTAAGGAGCATTTTTTATATGACGTCGTTTATTTTTATATCTACATATGAGGTTTTTATCATATATCGCTGGCACTTGGGAAAACGGAATATCAAACTCCCTATCTATATTCATAACTCATTCTTTAGCGCAACCTAAATAATTGCCCTCATCTCATTAACCTTTTTGTTAATAGCATCAGATTATAATTACCAAACATGTATTTCACCACTTGGCTTACTTACAGCAAACAGCACATGAAAGATCGATATCTGAACGGTTAGCATCAATAATAATGAACTTATCCAAAATATAGGTACCTCATAATAACATTGAACTCCAGAAACCTGTATCTTCTTCATCCATGAATCTGGAATGGCTTTTCGCAGCAATTTATAAATTCCATATCCCAAACAAGCACCAACCGTATTCGTTATCAAATCATTTATATCCGTTGCCCCTCTTCCGAACATCTGAGCAATCTCTATAGAAAGCGAAATCAGAAATCCTGCAAAAGCTATCTTCGCAAGCCTATCATATTTTCCATAGAGCAACGGCAGAAAAAGTCCCAACGGTACAAATAACAACATGTTAAGGAATGTGTCTTTAGGTCCACTTATCATATCCACAAAAGGAACATATACAATTCTTGGAGAAAAGCTTCCCCAAAGACAATTTCCCGTCATAGTCAATATCCCGATTAAATAAAAGCAGAATATAAATGAAACAATAATATGTGCTAAGGTTTGCTTTTTCTTCGCAGCAATCAAAACTGTATAATACATTAATAATGCCACCATCATTGGAATGTATCCACTTATCAGATGGTGACTTATAAACTTCAAATCCACTAATATAACCTTCCTTCGTCAATTTTTTGTAACAAGGTTAACTATTCAGTTAAAATATACTTCTTCACAAGTATATGATGACAAATGACCATAATAACTATAGGAGCAAGAACCCCCACTACCAAGGGAATTCCTGAATAAAAACTATCTCCAATAAACGCAGAGCATATCCACGAACATACCAGGCATACTCCGCAGATAACCCACATCGTGCCATGCTTCTTATTCCAAGCATTTACATCTGGTAAACTCTCTTTTTCCGGTGGCTTTTCTCCTGTATAAAATCCCACGGGATCTTTACTCTTCAACTGGCTGATTCCTATCCCAAACATTACCAGTGCAACCAAACCGAAAATCACCCCTGATATAATTGTTCCTGCCATCTTTTTCCTCCGTTTTATTACAATACAGTATTACTGTTGGTTAGTCCGACAAATCTCAATTATTTTCCAAAGAAACACATATGTAAAAAAGAATATTATTATCCTCCATTTATATATCTGTCCCGTATCCGTCATCATTATTCAAAATTCAAGTCTCAACATATATCAGCATAATTATTATGGGATCACTGATACCAATGTCCATAGCGACACCTAAAAATATTAAAAAACTACCGCATTTTGTCGCCTGTAATTGTCGTTATCCTTCTGCGCCAGTTCTGCCTCAACCTGATGAAGCTCCTGTTCCAACCTCTTCTTTTGATCATCTTCAGCGGTACGGATTTCCTGCTCCAAACGTGCTTTCTTTTCCTTGAGCTTCTCTATTTCTCGATCTACCTTATCGGTATCGGTCGTAGTAGATTCGCTCTTCTTGAGATCATTGGAAACCTTATCATCTGCCTTTGCCTCAGGCGATACATCCTTTTTTGGATCAATATAATCAATCTTCGGATTCCCATCTGAATCTTTTCCAGGTCGGTATAATCCCTTTACAGGATCCGAAGGTATATACCATAATCGAATCATAATAGTATATGGCGAGAGCCGTTTCCAAAGCGCATGTAATAAAAAACAAAAGCCATCCCATCATAATTCTTTCCCCACAAACAAAGCGTACTCCTGCCGCACCTGTTTATATCTTGCCTTCGGTACAGGAATCTGCCTGTCATTATCCAATGTCAGGACATAACTGTTGATTCCCCGAATATGCGTCATATTGACGAGGAAGCTGTTATGGGTACGCAAAAATCCGTATCCCCTAAGCTGAACTTCCAATATATCCAGCTTCTCATAAATCTGATATGTCTGGTTCTGCAGCCGGATCATATTTTTACGCCCAGATGTCTCGATCAGAATAATATCCGATGCCGTCAGCCTCATCTCTCCTTCGACACACGAAAATGTGATGACCTTGGACTTTTTCCTTATCTCACCACAAATATCATCCATGCACTCGGTAAAGGTCTTATCCAGATCATCCTTTATCAGAAACCGGCTTGCCCTTACCTTATAACCGTCCAACGCATGGCAATCAGATTATCAGATTAAAAAGCAAATATCAGATGGAAATCTGTACCAGATTGAGAGGGGAGTTTATTCAGACGTTCCCGATGTTTCTACATTGGCCGTCATCGCCTTTAAATACCCCAAAGGATTAATGACCATGGACAGCGCATTCTATTATCATGGTCTAACAGATGTCATTCCTGACGAATTCCATATCGCAACAGACAAACACGCCATTTACATTAACGATAAGCGAGTCCATCAGTATTACGTTCTTTCCGATTTACTAGAAATCGGTGTTACAACTATGGAACGAAGAGATGCGACTATCAGGATTTACGATAAAGAGAGAATGCTGATAGAACTGCTCAGGTTTAAGAACAAATTCCCGTTTGACTATTACAAAGAGATCATCGGAAATTATAGGAATCTGATCTATGATCTTGATATCGAGCGTATACAGGACTATGCGGAGACTTTTCCGCGAAGTAAAATGATCAGTGACGCTCTTGAAATGGAGGTATTTTAATGACAACGATAAAAGAAATGATCCGGCAGGCTAATGAAGACGGATATGTTGATGATAATGCAGAAGCAAAGGTATGTCAGGATGTTGTGCTCAAAGCAATTTCTGAAAGTACGCTCAGCAGAAACGTCACTATCAAAGGCGGCGTAGTAATGCGTAGCATATCAAAAGATGCAAGAAGAGCTACACAGGATATGGATATCGATTTTATACGGTATTCTCTTGGTGATGATTCGATTCGTCAGTTTATCAAAATATTTTTTCAAAAAATGCTTGACAAAAGTGATGTCCGGGATTATAATTCTTTTTGTTCGTGCGATAGTAGCTTAGCTGGTAAAGCGCCACCTTGCCAAGGTGGAGACCGCGGGTTCGAATCCCGTCTGT
>JAILCB010000064.1 GCA_024680595.1 Lachnospiraceae bacterium
CAAAAGGGGACAAGCAGGTCGGCGGAAAGTCGGGTAATAAGGCGGATAAGGGGAGTTCTTCTAAGGTTTCGATTCAGAAAAATTCCGCTAGGGAGAAATTCACACCTATGAAAAAGGAACGGATGGAGCAATAAAGTCATGGACCTTGTGAGAAGAAAGGGGGCAGAGGCTCTCATTTATAGGCAGAGGCAGGCTAAGGGCAGAGTGCGGTTGTTTTTGGGGACTGCCTTACTTATACTATTCAGCATTTCTATGTGCACGGGATGCAGCCTTGTAGGGGGCCGGACCCAGGAATATAGCTATATAGGGGAGGATGTCTCGTCTGATCTTAGCAAGGCTCAGGCTTTGACGGCCAAGGAGGATTTCAGGGGGGCGCTGGATCTATATCTGCAGGCCATGAAGAGAAATCCTAAGAGTATGGATGCCAGAATAGGGGCAGTAGACTGTCAGATTGCCCTGGGCCGGTACGAGACCGCTTTATCGGACCTGAGGGCGGCGGCCCTGCTGGATCCGAGAGAAGGCCGGGTTTATGACAAGTATATGGAAATATGCCGGCTGACAGAGGATCCGGGCCTGGTCAGCGAGCTCGTCAGACTGGCCGGAGAAAACGGGCAAAAGAGCTTTCTGGACCAGCTGCCGGCGACTCCCGGCTTTAGCCTTTCACCCGGAAAATATGGGGAGAGAAAGACACTGGAATTAATATCAGAGGATGGGTCGGAACTCTATTATTCTCTGGAAAACCGGGATTTGGGGATTCAGCTCTCCAATATACCCTACCGGGAAAAGCTGACCCTATGCCACGGAACTACCCGTGTCGAGGCCTATGCCATGAAGGACGGTTTTCCCTCAGAATTTGCCATAGGAGAATATGTACTGGATTATGAGCCCAGTGAGATCCGGATTTCAGACAAGGCCGTGGAGGGCATAGTTCGAAAGGAATTGGGAATTGCAGAGGGGGAGCTAACGAATCTGGACTGTGAGAGGATTACCTCACTGGATGCAAAGCATCTAATCCAGGACACTCCCCAGGAAGAGAAAATCCTGAAAATCCGCAAATTATCGGATCTATCCCTCTTCCCCAATCTGAGCTCTATCCATCTCCCGGGCCAGTCTGAAATAAGGAACTTTTCGCCATTGAAGGACTGCAGGAATCTAAGGGATCTGCAATTGGATGACTGCGGTCTCAAGGATATCAGTTTCCTGGAGGATATAGCCTCCCTGAAAAGCCTAAATCTTGTCGGAAACAGCATTGGGGATGCTTCCCCTGTGGCAGGCCAGGGAGAATTGGATCTGCTCTACATAGGGGATAATGAGATTTCGAATTTGGCGGATATTCTGAAGGATTCCGGCATAAAGACTCTGCAGATTGATTCAGATAGCCTCAAGGACTATGAAGTCCTGAAAACCATGCCGAATCTGCAGGCCCTTTACCTTAGGGGGATTAGGGATGCGGACTATGATGCCCTGGGGCAGATGATGGGCTTAAAGGCCCTGAGCCTGGACTTCGGGGACAAGGAGCATGGCGAGTATAACAGGAAAAAGATAGAGCTGGAGGATCTCAGCTTCCTGGACGATTTGGAACAGCTGACCTATCTCAATCTATGCGGGATTAGTGAGCCTGAGCAGCTCATTCATATTACAAAGCTGCAGGGGTTAAAGGAGCTCTATCTCTATAATTGCAGGGCTACAAGGGACAAGGTGGCCCTGGATCTGCTCCGGGCCGCGCTGCCGGATTGCATCATTAAGTATAGCTTTTAGTTGGTATCTGGGGGTCGGGGAGCATTTGCCGGTAGAGGGGCCGAATGCTTTGGCACCAGAGCCCATCATCGAAAGTCCGAAGAACTTGAGATGACAGGCGTAGCCGAATCGGGTAGGTGTCAGTCTGCTCGATTGTAGGCTAGGAGCCAAAGTTATCTGGGAAGTCCGCCTGCCGGGGAACCTTGGCCGTCGCCCGTTATTTATGTCCTAAGGTCCGAGATATGGGTAGGGCCGAATCGGGAGGGGCCGAATCGGGTAGGGTCTTCCCTCCCTAATCGGTTTGAGGGGGTTTTTATGAGTACAGTTCTGACGCTATACAGCTATAGGGCTTTTAAGCGCTTTCTGCTGCCTGCTATTAATGACGCAAACCATTCCCTGCTCCTTTCAGCGAGTCTCTTTAATCTGGAGAGGGACATTGAACTAAAGCTGGAGGTCATTGACTATAAGTGGGCCTTTCTGAAGCCGGAGGGATGTGAACTCCGTTTTCAGGACGAGTCGGCCTGTTATGGGTCAATACTCCGGTCCGGTGACATGTTAAAGCTCTATATTAAGGGGAAATTTCTAATCTCCATTCTGGTCCGGCAGACGGATCAATATTTCTCTGTATATGAGAAATATAGCCTCCGGGATCTTAGTAAACCCATTACCATTGGAAAGGTCAGCTCTTCTGATATTTCCTACGATTCCCCCTATCTGGGCATCAATCATGGCCGTATTGTCTATACGACAGAGGGGGCTTATTACGAGAATCTGGATCAGGAGAATGGAAGCTTTGTAAACCACCTGAGGGTGGATGGGTCCATACCCCTGGAACCGGGGGACTGCATTGATATATACGGCCTGTGCATTGTTTTTCTGGGCAGTGTTATTGCCGTTAATATCCATGAGACCGGGGTTTCTGTGAAGGAGAGATATCTGCAGAATATCCGGGTTTCCGCCCCCTCTATTCAAGGGGGAAACAGACGGCCCCTGACAGAGACCATCCACCGTTCTCCCAGACATATCCCAAAAATCGATTCTACTCCAATTATCATTGAAGAAGTGCCCCAGCCCAAGGAGCTGGATCAGCCTTCTATGTTTATGACAATCATGCCTTCCCTGACCATGGCCCTGCCTATGATTTTGGGATGCGCCCTGATGATTTACGCTTCCAATACCAGTGGCTTTGGCGGGGGGCTATATCTCTATACCGGCCTTGTCACCTCTGTCTCTGCGGCTTTAATCGGCACCATTTGGGCTGTTATTAATCTGCGCCAGGCCAGGAAAAAGCATGAAATGGAGGAGAATAGGCGTATTCAGCGTTACAGGGAATATCTCCTGAAAAAGGAAGAGGTCATTAATGAAAGGTATGAGAGAAATATTCAGGCCATGCAGGAGAGATACCGGGGAGCCGATGAATGCTGCAATTATACCTTTAAGAGCCTTGAGCTCTGGAACCGCAATGCCAGACAGCCGGACTTCCTGCTGGAGCGGATTGGAATAGGCGATGTGCCCTTTCAGGCGGAAATCAAGGTGCCTGAAGAGAAGTTTACCCTGATAGATGATGAATTGGCGGCTATTCCCAGGAAGCTCCGGGATAAATATGCCATGCTCCATAATGTGCCGGTCTGCATCGATCTCCTGGAGGAGAGGATTGTTGGTATTTTTGGCGGAAAAAACAGGCAGGGGGCTGTGGAAGTGGCCTTGGGCCTGATTGCCCAGATTGCCGCTAATAATTCCTATACCGATGTGAAGCTGGTGCTTATCTATGATGAGAAGAAAAACGGCCTCACCGGGAGCTGGGACTTCATTAAGTGGCTTCCCCATGTCTGGAATGAGACCAGGACTTTCCGCTATGTGGCCTCCAACCGGGAGGAGGCCAGTAATGTTTTCTACGAGCTCACGAAGAAATTCCGGATGATTGCGGATAATAGTGAAGCCGCAAAGGCTTCGGCCAATAAGGACTATGTGCCAAAGCCCTACTATATCATCGTATTGGCTGATACGGAGGCACTGGAGGGGGAGCTTATTTCCAAATATATTCTGGACCCCGATCCCATTTATGGTATCAGCACCCTTTATCTCACGGATTCCTATGAGAATCTGCCCAATGAATGTGAATTCGTCATTGAGAATAGTTCGAGTTTCCAGGGGGTTTATAGGGTTACGGATGATTTGGAGGACCGCAATTATGTGGACTTCGATCCCATTTCCTCTAGCCTTTTGGAAAGACTTGCCGGAAACCTGGCCAATATCCAGATTCACGAAGTGGAGAGCGGGGGCGATGTGCCTTCTTCCCTAACCTTCTTTGAAATGTACGGTGTGCAGAAGCTTTCGGAGTTCAATGTCATGGAGAGGTGGAGAAAGAACCGCACCTTTGACTCTATGAAGGCCCTGATTGGTGAGAAGTCCGGGGGCGCCAAATGCTATCTGGATATACATGAGAAGTACCATGGACCCCACGGCCTGGTGGCGGGAACCACCGGCTCCGGTAAGTCTGAGACCCTGCAAACCTATATCCTGTCCCTGGCCATTAATTTCAGTCCGGATGATATCGGATTCTTCATTATCGATTATAAAGGCGGCGGAATGGGCAATCTCTTTACGGATCTGCCCCATATGATAGGCCAAATCTCAAATCTGTCCGGAAACCAGATTCACCGGGCCCTTGTATCGATTAAGAGCGAGAAGGATAGACGGCAGAGGATTTTTAATGAATATGGCGTAAATAATATTAATAGTTATACGAAGCTATACAAGAATAGGGAAGCCAAGCTGCCCGTGCCCCATCTTTTCATCATTATTGATGAATTTGCCGAGATGAAAAGGGATGAACCGGCATTTATCCAGGAATTGGTATCTGTGTCCCAGGTGGGCCGAAGCCTCGGAATTCATCTCATTATGGCGACCCAGAAGCCGGCGGGAACTGTGGATGACAATATTTGGTCCAATTCCCGGTTCAAGCTGTGTCTGAGGGTGCAGGACAGGCAGGACAGTATAGATATGCTGCACCGCGCGGATGCCGCCTATATTATCCAGGCCGGCCGCTGCTATCTGCAGGTGGGAAATGATGAGCTCTTCGAGCTCTTCCAGTCCGGCTGGAGCGGGGCGCCCTATTCCGAGGATAGCGCGGATCTGGAAACAGATGTGGCAAAACTTCTGTCTTTGGACGGGGTGGCGGCCCTGGAGGGCAACAAGGCCAAGCTGGAGCGCAAGAAGGAGAAGCGCAGACTGTGGATTCAGAGTCTTGTGGGAATCATAAAGAAGACCCTGAAGGAGGAAGGGGCTGAGCACCCTCATTATGAATTAAGCGATGAGGAAAGAGACAGGCTTTTTGCCGGTGTATTTAGGAGTCTGGCCGCGGAAAAGGTGGATTTCCCCAGGAATGAATATAATGAGAAGAGCTTATCTTTTCTAATTAGCCTCATGCAGAGAGTGGGGGATGATCCAAAGACAATTATTGAAACTGCAGATGACGGTACAGGGAAGCTTCCTGAGCCGGCGGAGAAAACCCAGTTAGATGCTGTTGTAGGATATTTGAAGAATCTGGCGTCTGAGAATGGATACGATTATGATTTCCGCCTCTTTCTGCCCCTATTATCGGATACTATTTATCTCAGGGGTCTGCCCCAGCGTACCTGTCCCTTTAATGCAGACACGGCTTATAATGGGAGCAGGTGGCCTATTCATAAAGGGGCCTTGTCTCTGGCAGTTAGCATGGGAATCTATGATGATCCCGAGAACCAGAATCAGGACACCTATGTTCTGGATTTGGCCAAAACAGGCAATATTGCCCTATGTGGAGCCATTTCCACAGGGAAAAGCACATTCCTGCAGACATTTATATTTGGACTTACAAACCGTTATTCCCCGGAGGAAGTGCAGATTTATGCCATCGATTTCAGTGCCAAGATGCTGTCTGTTTTTGAACAGGCTCCCCATGTGGGCGGTATGATGTATGAGGATGACCTGGAAAGGATAGCGAAATTCTTTACATTAATCAGCAGAATCCTGGACAGGAGAAAAAAGGAGCTGAAGGGGGGAAGCTTTGAACAGTATATTGCGGTGAACGGCAATGGTTCTCTTCCTGCCATAGTCATTATTATTGATAATTATTCCGCATTTCTTGCAAAGGGCGGAATAACGGAGCCTATGGAGGATTTTCTCTTACAGATTTCCAAGGAGGGGGTGAGCTACGGTATCTTCCTCGTGGTTACTGCGGCGGGCTTTGGAAGCGGGGAGCTGCCTGTCAGGATGGCGGAGAATTTCCGTACCACCATTAGTCTGGAAATGAATGATATCATGCTCTATGGTGAAATATTGAGAAAGATTCACCTGGATGTGTATCCGGAGCCTGATACCAAGGGACGGGGAATCACCCTTGTGAATGGCAGAATATTAGAATTCCAGACCGCCCTGGCTTTTCCGGCAGAGAGTGATTATGATAGGGGTAATAAAATCAGCTCTATTTCGGAATCTATGAATCATTGCTGGAAAGGAAACCGGCCCAGGCCCATTCCTGAAATACCGGACAAGCCTGTTTGGAGTATATTCGAAGAGCTGGATGATTATAAGGATATGGTCCAGTCACCGGATCGGCTGCCCTTAGGCTATGATGCGGTATCCGCGGATGTATACGGGCCGGATCTTTCCCGTATATATACATACATTATCAGTGGGGCAAAGCGTAAGGGCAAGACCAATGCAATGAAGGCCCTGATTCGGTCTGCTGTGGCAAAGAATGCAAGAACGGTCGTTATTGACTACAGCGCCGGCCTGAAAAGGTTTTCAGAGAATGAAGGGGCGGAATTCCTGGAGACGGAAGTGGATTTCTATAACTTTCTGGCGGATTTTCAGTCTGACTTTGAGTCCAGGAATATCCGGAAGAGGGAATTGTCCGATATGGATCTGGAGGAGAGGGAAATCTTTGACAGAATGCAGGAATTTGAAAAGGTATGTATTTTCATTGATAATCTGCCGGGCTTTATTGAAAAGGCATATGACATTAAGGAAGATGAAAGCTTAGTCGGGGATTATACCGAGCTTTTGGAGGTCATGTGGGATCGCGGGGCTCTCCATAATGTATATTGGTTTGGCACTATTAATAAAAAAGAGGCGGGAACCGCAGATGTCTATAGACTATATGACCTCTTTGTAAGGGACAAGAAGGGCGTGCATTTGGGCGGCATGACTGACGATTCGCCCATGAATTTCGAGAATCTGGATTATAGGATACGGGATAAGGTTTTGGCCGCCGGCAGAGGCTTATTACCGGTGGACAACGAGGAAAGGGTGGAAGAGATTGTCATCCCCCTGGTAAAGGGGACGGGGAAATGATTTCGGCTATTCTATTTGACTGCCTTCCTGAGGAGCAGGAAGTCCTTACGTTTTTGGTTAAGGATATTATTGCGGATAGAAGTAATGACGCCAGCAAAATCCTGGTCTGCAATAGCAGGGAGGAATTGATGGATAGGGCTGGGCAGACAGAGCTCCTGGATTTCACCTGTCTGGATATCTGCTTTCAAAAGGGGGTGGAGGTGGCGAGGGACATGAGGAAGAGATTTCCCGAGACCAGGATGCTATTGATAGCGGACCTGACCATCCCGCCTGCGGATTATATTAGACCGGCCATTATGCCCACATCCCTGCTTTTGAGACCCATGACAAGGGAGGATATGAGGAAGACCCTGGAGGAATTCATTTGCTCGGCATTGGGGCCGGATGATGGGCCCGGAGGGGATATCTTTAATCTGGAGAATAAGGACGGCGTGACGAAAATTCCCTATCGCAATATTTATCTATTTGAATCCGGAATGAAGAAAATTTTTGTCCGGCTGAAGACAGAAGAGTATGATTTCTATCAGACACTGGATAGGCTTCAGGTCATCCTTCCCGACTACTTCATCCGCTGTCACAAGAGCTATATTGTGAATAGGCACAAGGTGGTTCGCTATAATGGGACGGATTCGGTGCTAATCCTGGATGACCACACGGAGGTGCCTGTTTCCAGGAGCTATAGGAGTACCATTAGGGAGAGACTGAAGTAATGGGAAAAGCATATTATCTTACTATCCCTGAATTCTGCCTGTTATGTTTGAAAAGGGATTTGGAGGGACTGGTCATATTCGATGAAATATCGAATTACATTCCTAGAGAAGAGGATCTGCTGCAGGCAATGGTAGCTTTGTCAGAGCGGCAGTTCCTCATTCCCAGAAGTGATGGGGGCTATGATCCGAATACAGATATATCCCTTATCCTGGATATCCTGGTCAAGTCCGCAGGGACCTATATCCTTCGGGGCCATATGTCTGAAATCCCCATGACCTGTCTCTATAAGGGAAAGGACTTTTCCCTGGCGGTTCAAATCGACGAGAAGAGGATGGGTTATGTGCGGTTTGAATTAAGCAAATGGGATGAATTGGTTTCGTCTATATTGGAATATGATTTTATGCCGGATAATATCTATAATCCGGGGCAAGAGGCTTTTGGTCCGGAGGATTGGGAACCGACAGGCACCGGGCCTGATGTGGGCGGAAAGGCTTTACTGTCAGAAGCTTCTGCCTATCCCCAACAGGCTGATTGGCAGGATTTTCCCGCAGAGAAAATCCCTGAAATTCAGGAGCTTCCGGCTAGTGTCAGAGATTATTTCACTGGAGCCTGTCAGGCTATTTCCCCGGAAGATCCTTCAATCTCCCTCATAATGGAGTATTATTCCAGGGGGAGGGGGGGCGCCAATAGAAGAATTGTGGTATTTATGAGGGAGGGCAGGGGCTACCTTGTGGCGGGCAGGGACAGGATCCGGCATATAGAGCCCTATTCCGGAGAGGGCCTGTTGAAGGAGCTGGTGAAAGCCGCAAATTAGGCCTGAGTCAGGACCGGAGCCGGATTTGAATCGGGACTTTCACAGGCAGTGCCCTGAATGGGTTTTGGAGGGGAAAATGATATTAGTGGACATATTCGTGCCTGCTGTGGACAATACCTATAATTTCAGCCTAAACGAGGATATTCCCATTGAAAAAATCATTGGGGAAATAACGGCAATGATTGCCCAAAAGGAGCAGACAAAGCTGACAGGCGATATGGAGAAATTGATGCTCTATGATCTAAATGGCAAAAGGCCTTTACCCCGGGAGAATACCCTGAATGACTGCTATATTACTACAGGGACAGACCTAATGCTTGTATAGTCCGGTCAAATCGGCCATTTCAGGTGCAATTCATCTAATGAAAAGCACAGGGCTAATGGGATGGATTATTATGCTGTTAATTAATCAAAGAGATTAGGACGGGAGCAGTTGAAAGAGGAGTTCTAAGGCTTTGCGCATATTATTTAAGTAAGGTGCAAAAATATATGGGAACAAGGTTTTATGTAGAAGCTGCGAGGCTTAGAGCGGCATCCGGTGAAATTGAAGAAGAGGGCTCACTTGTCAGGAAAATTGGCTCTGAGGTCCTTCAACTGTCCGGGGAGCTCAGCCATATGAGGGGGGAGGGAATTCCGACAGTCTGCTCTGTCCTCAAGGAATTGGGGGAAAGCACCTTGAGGGAGGGAAGCTGCCTAAAGGGTCTGTCTTATTCCACCATGTTAATTAGCCGGGATTACAGCTCTACAGAGAATGATATAGTATCGAATGGGGAAAGGAGCAGGCTCACCTATCCCAACCATACGGTTTCCGCCATTCATTGGAAACCGGGTGAATTGAAGCTTGCCTCACATATTTTGGATATGATTGGCTAGGGGTACAGCAAAGGATAGAAGGGGGAGGGAAGAGAGATGCATGAGGAAATTGCCAATAATCTGACAACCTTTAAGGGCCATATTGAGGAATTCGAAAAGGGTTACAGGTCCCTTGTAAATGATTTTGACGCCCTGGTTCAGAATATGCATCAGCTAAACAGTATGTGGGTGGGAGATTCCCATGATGCCCTGATGCAGCGTTTTGAGGAGGATAGGGTTACAGTGCAGGGCATGGCGGACTATATCCGGGACATATTAAATGATTTGAAATATGCCGATTCCGAGTATGTGAAATGTGAGAATGAGGTCGCAAATATCATTGACAGCATAAGGGTCTGAATAGAGAAAAGGATAAGAACCCTTGGGATAGGATAAGGGGGGAAGTAATTGCATGAATACACTACATGTTAAACCTGATTTGATAAGGAATAAGGCCAAGGATGTCCAGCAATACGTGGATAGGATGAGGAAGGATTTCAATAGGCTTCAAACGGTTCTCAACAGTACCCATAGCTATTGGATAGGACAGGCCGGGGACCTCCATAGGAAGCTCTATAATGAGAAGGTGCAGGAGGTGGAGAAGGTTTTGAAGCTGATGGAGTCCTATCCCGTTGACATCCTGAAAATCTTCGGGCTCTATGTCAAGAATGAGGAGAGGGGCCAGGTCATTGCAAAATCCTTGAAGAGCAATATAATCCATTAGTTTTCTCTGTAGGAAGGGGAGCTTAGCCCTATCGACGCGCAGTCAGGCGGAAGGCTCGGGATAATAGGCGGGTCTATGGCCGGCATGCGGCTCTTTCATAGAGAAGGAGGGGAAATGGCGAAATCATTATATGAAATCAGAATGAATTTCCGTGCGGCGAAACGGATTGCGGATAATCTACAGGCTTTGGGCAATAAACTCCGAACCGTATCGGAGGAAAGGTATGGCGGGACCCTTCGCAATATTTCCAATAATTGGAAGGGTGAGAATGCAACGGCCTACCTGAATAAGGGAAATGTCCTCAAGGGGAAGATGACAAATACGGCGGGGGACCTTATTAAGGCGGCTGAAACTATCCGTACCATAGCCAGGAATACATATGAGGCGGAAATGAACGCCTATCGTATCGCAAGTACACGTAATAGCAGCTGATTTGTTTTTGAAGATGGGAGTCCGGGAGGTGGGCTATGTCGAGATTCGATGTGAAGCCTAAATTTCTAATGAGTCAGGCATCTAGTCTGGAAGAAGATGCCAAACAGTTAGGCCAGTTTGGAAATGAAGTAATTGGTATAAAGGATAGCCTTGATTTTTCGGCAGATTTGAATAACGTAATTGGCTTTAGTCTCCAGATTATTTCGAAGGAATTGCTGGAAGAATCCAGGGGGTGCAGAAATCTGTCCCTGGCCTTGTCGAATGCGGTTGGGAAATATGATGCGGCAGAAGAGAATATCTGCGGTAAGGCCCAGGTTACCTGGTCTAAGGCTTCCGGAACCGGATCCTTTTTGCAAAACGTGGTAAATCATTTTGGAGAGGCCGCGGAAGAGACCCTATTGGCGGCGATGGGGCCTTTTGGCAAGTTAGTTGGCTCTACAAAGGATTTAACTGAGGGAAAGCCCGGGGATGCCATTGGGAATTTACTAGAGCTGGTGGGAGATGTCGTCAAGAATACGGATGGGTCCAAAATTAACTGGGCCGGTCTCCTTGGAATGGATGTCATAAAAAAGGGCGGCATATGGAAGCATTCCTTAAGTAAATATTTCGACTTTTCCACGGTCCGGAACGGTCTGTCCTCAGCCTGCAATTGGCTGTCAGCAGGGGTAGTAAGCGGGTTTAATAATTATAATGAATTTGGAAACTTTGGCAGCAGGTTCTGGGAGGAGACAGCGGTAGAAACCGGTCTGTTAGTCGGGGAAGGAGTATTGATGACTGCTGCGGCAGGAGGGGCTTTGTTGGCAATGGGATTCTCGGCACCCGCTTTGGCTGTTGGTGCAGCTGCGGCAGGATTAACGGTTTTGGTGGACTGGGGACTGGATTCTCTGGTAACGGCCTGTACCGGAGGGGCCCAAACCAGCTGGATGGAATGGGCATCCGATGGCATCTGTGACACCGCTGAAAGCGTGGGAAATTGGATGAAGGATACAGGAGAGAAGATTGGGAATGCTGTTTCAGAGGGTGTGGGCAAGGCTGTGAATGGGATACAGAGCCTGGCAGGATCTCTTTGTAATTGGGGAAAAGTTACCTTTGGATGGGCATAATATGTTATAATTTAATCTATGAAAGGTGGTATTATGAAGAATAATGTAAGAGAACTATTACCTATCGGATCTGTTGTTTTATTAAAAGAAGCGAAAAAGAAGGCCATGATCTATGGGGTTAAGCAGGTAGATAAGTCAACCGGGATTGAATATGATTATATTGGCGTTGTCTATCCTGAGGGCAGTATGGGGGATGGGACCCAGTTCTTTTTTAATCATGATATTGTTGACCAGGTCTTTTTCAGGGGATTTGAGAATGATGAGAGAAAAGAGTTTATAGAAAGGCTTTCGGACTATTATGATAAGCTGTAGTTTTTTGGGGAGGATTTAAGGGGATGGTTCGGAATAATAGAATAAAGGGGGAAAGTCTCTGGGAGAGAAACTCTTCTAGAGTTTTTTCCGTTTTCATTATTTTCTTGCTATGTTTGCAATTTTTCTCGGGAACCTGCACAGTATGGGCGGAGGAAGGCGGTACGGGCGAAACCGTCAGTTTACGCCAGGCTGTGGCTAACGAGGATATTATTAAGGCCTATGTGAGGAATGCTGCGGGAGAAGGGGCGTCCTATCAAATTGCCAATATTCCCGTGGATTCCGTGAGGTCCTACGGACTCGGGGAGGATTCGGCCGCCCCCCGCACCCTCATAATGCTGGATAACTCCCTTTCTATCCCCAATAATTCCAGGGCAAAGGTGTTGGAGCTAATCGGGGCCCTTATCGACGCCCATGGGGATAAGGAGGTTTTTCGGCTGGCAACCTTTGCGGATGATATTCATTATCTGTCAGATAATTATTCCGATGACTATACCATGCTGAAAAGCCTGGCCTCTGTCATTTCATTTTCCGATCAGGAGACCTATCTCACGGATGTCCTTTATGATGTTATAGACAGCCTGAATTCCGAGAACTATATGGGATTTACACGGATTATTGTAATCTCGGACGGTGTGGATAATAAGCCTTTGGGAGTGACGAGAGAGGAATTAAATGCAAAAATCAAGGATACCCTTTATCCCATCTATACGGTAGGGACGGATACCGGCAAGAATAATGACGAATTGGAGAATATGTTTGCCCTGTCCAGATTAACCAATTCGGAGTTTCATATTCTGGAGCAAACGGAAACCGGGGGGATTGTTTCTGACTTTTCAAAGGATGCCGGGGCCCTGGTTTTTGAGGCAAGGATTCCGGAGGAAGCAAAGATGGGCGGGAAACAAAGCAGTAAGCTCACCTTTTCCGATGGACGGGATTTGGTCTTTGAGGTAAAAATGCCCTTTTCCCTTAAAGCCGGGCAGATTACCCCTTCTAAGGAAGCCGTAGAGAAGGCCCCCTCCGAGCCTCAGGAGAAGGAGGAGGAGGGACTCCCCATGTGGCTTGTGGCGGCCATTATTGGGGGAGCCTTCATAATAATTATTATACTCATAATTCTCATCATCGCTACTCGCAGGAAGAGGAAAAAGGCGTCTTTGACCACATCGGAAAGGGACATGTGGCCGATACCGGATGATGGAAATGAGGAGGCGACCGTTAAGAAGGGAGCAGGGAAAAATAACAGGCAGAATTTTCCCGGCAGGATTAATCCAAGTCTTCTTGTTACTCTTTCCGACAAGAGAGACAGATCGCAGAATTTCACCTGTAAGCTGGATAAGGATATATATATTGGCAGGAGTAAAACCAATGACATATGCATTCCATATGACAGGGGTATCTCCCGCAAACATAGCCGGCTTGTGAACAAAAACGGAAGAGTTTTTATTATGGATTTGGATTCTGAGAACGGGACCAAGGTTGACAATCAGACAGTTACCATAGGAACAGAGGTCAATTCCGGAAATACGATTAGCCTGGGTGAAAGAGAGTTCCTGATAAGGATTGATAAATAGCAATGAAGCAGGTTTCCGGAATCCAAAACCGCCGTTTTAGGTGCCGTTTGTCAGAATCCGGAGTCAGGCGGAAGGCATGGGAGTATGATTACATCATCACAGAAAACAACCTGAAAAAATAAAGCAGGCTGTAAATAGACCAAAAGACAGTATGTATTTGTTAACGAAAGGAGAACTAGTATGAAGGATATTGTTGTCAAAGGGTCATCGGCGCTGGAAAACATTATTTCACAGCTCACTTCCTATAATAAGGAATTTGAGGGTAAGGTGCAGGAGCTCTGTGCCGAGCAGAAAAAGCTCTCGGGAATGTGGAAGGGTGAGTCAAATGACGCATTTAATCAGGTTTTCGCTGAGGATAAGGTCCAGTTTACGGTTTTTCATGACAATATTAATGATTATGTGAATAAGCTCCGCACCATAAAAGAGAACTATGAGAATACGGAGGCCAATAATGTGGCAATCGCACGCACCCGCGGAAAGTCATAAGGGACAGGTGCAATTCTCTAGCAGGCTTTTTTAATAGGACTAATGGCCGGGGAAAGATAGAATCTCCGGGATAGGATTTATAGATAGATTAATACAGTTTATTTGGTGAAAGGAGAACTGGTATGGCAATCAAGGCAACATTAGTGGCACCGGTAGAAACGATAAAATCATCATCAACTAGATTTGGTAACTTAGCGACACAGGTTAATAATTTGATGAAAAAAATGATGACTCTTATTCAGAACTCTAAAAGTGTATGGCAGGGTGAGGCCAATGACGCTTATTTGAAGAAATTCAATGATTTGCAGGCGGATATGACGAAGATTTTCAAGAAGATTGATGAGTATCGTACGGATCTCACTACTATTGCAAAGAATTATGAAAGCGCTGAGACTACCAATAAGTCTGCCGCAAATGCCCTAAAGAGTAATATAATCAAGTGAGAAATTGGTCGGATAAGCTTTTATGCCGGGCGGGGAATAAACCCCGCCCGGTTTTTCCTTTCTTTATCGCAGAGCCGCCGAGATGAAATATGTCGGCTAAAGCCGACCGGCGGCTCGCGGGCGAGTAGGGTGCGACATGCGTCTTCCCTACTCGATTCGCAGAGCCGCCGAGATGAAATATGTCGGCTAAAGCCGACCGGCGGCTCGCGGACGAGTAGGGTGCGATTGACATCTTCCCTACTCGATTTTTTATTTACATAATGTTCTTTTTAATATACAATATCTTTTTGAATCTAGTAGCTTTCAGGCTGTGTAATTTTGTGTTATAATATTTCA
>JAILCB010000098.1 GCA_024680595.1 Lachnospiraceae bacterium
TCCCCAGCGCTATCCTTAGAATCATTGGATCCTGAATCAGAAGCTCCATCTATATCATTATTAACTATATCTTTTAGTCCCCTGTCGGAAATAAAGCTGTCTCCTATTTCCGAACCCATTTGGTCGGATATCTCCATTTCCTCCTGCTCCTGTAAGGAGGACTGGATATCAGAAGCTATGCCCTTCGAAATATCCATACTCTCTGTGGACTGATCCTGAACTTCCTTTTCTGCGGAAGCGGTCTCTTCCCCGGTGGAACTATTGCCCCTAAGGACAAAAAATCCTACGGCCCCGATCACAGCAAGAAGAAGAATCCCGCAGGCTATCCATAGAATAGTTTTCTTCCCGCCTTTTGGAGCCTTACCATTATTATTGGGGGCCTGCATGGGCTCCATTGGACCAGGGGCGGCAGAAGAGCTTTCCTTATCCATAGTGCCAGGCCCCTTATATAAATTCGGGGCTGGGTTTTGCTGCTGTCCGCATTTCGAACAGAATAAAGCATTGTCAGGTAATTCTATACCACAATTCTTGCAGAACATTTCCTATTTCTCCTATCTTTTTTGCTTTTTCTGTGATTCTTTTTCCAAAAAGGGCTTATAGAATCAGGGAATCTGAATTAAATCGGGGATTTATTCCGGACCTTCCTCTGTCAAAAAACACGAGGCAAGAATGAATTAATCCGCATTTAATAATATCACATAATTACTATCTATTATCAAGAATTAATTCATAGGAAATAATTTTTGCCATAATGGGCTGTTGCCAAGCCTTCGCACCCGTGCAAGCAAGGCGACGAGGCTTTGGTTCCTAGCCTATACAAAGGACCCGCAGGCTTTTTGTTGCCTGCGGGTCCTATTCATATCCCGATTAAATCTAATCTGTATGAAATTACTTCTTTGCCACGTACTTTCTGATATCCAGAGAGATAGCAATGTAGATAATAACACCCAGAGCAATCCACTGTGCATTAGCGTTGACGCCCAGGAACTGCAGTGCAGCCTTCAAGAGCTCGAAAACGCAGACACCCACAACAGCGGAGGAAACCTTGCCTCGACCACCGGTAACGGAAACGCCACCGATTGTACAGGCTGCGATAGCTTCCATCTCATATCCAAGACCCAGGTTAACAGAAGCACCACCAGACTTAGCGCCCAGCATGAAGCCTGCCAGTCCATAGAAAGCAGCCGCCTTAGCATAAATCATGACCATGGTCAGCTTGACCGGAACACCGGCAACCTCAGCGGCCTGAGGGTTTGCACCGATAGCATACATATACTTGCCGTGACGGGTCATATTAAAGATGAACCAGGTAACAGCGGCAACCAGAATGGCTATCCAAACCAGCCATGGAATCATCAGGAAACGTCCGGTAGCCAGTGCCGTATACTCTTCCACGAAACCGCCCAGAGGGGTAGCATTTGTGAAGATCAGGTTAATACCATAAACGATTTCCATCATGGCCAGGGTGGAAATGAAAGGCGGAACGCTCAGAAAAGCGATGAAGAATCCGGTAACCGCACCAAAGCAGGCGGTAATCAGCATAACCACAATGAGAGCCAGGAAGAGATTCATGGGCTGTGTATCCGGGAAGAACTTACCGGAATAGTCCGCCCTCTGCAGGAGAACACCTGCGATACAGCCGCCCAGACCAATCATACGTCCTGCGGACAGGTCGCAGCCTGCAGTGATAACGCATCCTGCAATACCAAGAGCAAGAACCAGACGGGAGCTCATATTCAGGAGCAGGTTCAGCAGGTTACTTCCAGACAGGAAGTTGGGGGACTGAATACTGGTATAAACAACCAGGATAATCATAACTAGGATAACACCATAGTTAATAAGGAAATCTTTTAGATTAAATGCTTTCTTCATAGAGTACCCTCCAAAAATGTATTCATCTTTTTTAATGGTACAGCCTTGGGTCCATTGCCACGCAACGCACGGGCCCTAACTGCTAGACTTAGAACTGCGTTGCATAGCTCATGACCTTCTCCTGGGTCATTTCTGCCTGATCGGTAATCTCTCCACGGATGTGGCCATTACACATGACATACAGCCTGTCAGACATACCCAGAAGCTCGGCCATTTCTGAAGAAATCATAATAATGGATTTCCCCTGGCGTACAAGCTCAACCATAATCTCATAAATCTCGTGCTTAGCACCGACGTCAATACCTCTTGTCGGCTCATCCATAACAAGAATATCAGGATCATTAGCCAGCCATCTGGCGATAATAACCTTCTGCTGATTTCCTCCAGACAGGTTGCCAATGGCCTCGCTCATATTAGGAGTCTTGATGGACAGCTTCTTAATGCTGTCATCCACAATACTGTTAATCTTCGGGTGATTCAGTACGAAGCCCGCCTTCAGATTCTTATTATAAACAGAAACACCCACATTATCCTTAATAGACAGACAGCCCAGAATACCGTTACCACGCCTGTCCTCAGTAATCAGACCAATACCGGCATTCATGGCCTTTCTGGGTGCGGATGTATCCACCTTCTTGCCCTTTACATAGACTTCTCCGGATTTGATATTACGCATTCCGAACACAGCCTCCATGAGCTCTGTTCTCTGTGCGCCAACCAGTCCTCCAAAACCAACAATCTCGCCCTTCCTGATCTGGAAAGAGCAGTCCTGGAAGGATTTCTCATGAATGGAGCTGAGATTCTTGCATTCCAGTAATACCTCACCGGGTGTATCCTTGTGCTCCGGATAAACATTGGTCAACTCACGGCCAACCATCCTGGCAATAATCTGATCAATCGTCATCTCCGCCGCAGGCCAGGTACCCACATAAGTACCGTCACGCATGATGGTGATATCATCGGAAATCTTCTTGATCTCGTCCATCTTGTGGGAGATATAGATCATAGCCACTCCCCTGTCCCGGAGATCATTCATAATGCGGAAGAGAACATCGACTTCCTTTTCAGAAAGAGATGAAGTAGGCTCATCGAAGATAATAACCTTGGCCTCATGGGAAACAGCCTTGGCGATTTCGATAGACTGCATCTGTCCGATGGACAGAGCAGAAAGGGGCAGCTTAGGATCGAAATCCATACCCACTTCCTTCAGCCAGCGTGATGTTTCTTCATACATTTTCTTGTGATTAATGACCTTTAAAGGTCCATAATTATGTGTCGGAAACCTGCCGAGATACATATTCTCGGCCACACTTCTGGGCAAAACCGGCTGAAGCTCCTGATGAACCATAGCAATTCCCATTTTCATCGCTTCGTCAGGATTATTAATGACAACCTTCTTCCCTTCGATGAAAACCTCGCCCTCGTCCATCTTGTAAATGCCAAAGAGACATTTCATCAATGTGGATTTTCCAGCTCCATTTTCTCCCATCAGTGCATGGACAGTTCCGGGGCGGATTGAAAGGGATACATTATCCAAAGCCTTAACACCGGGGAAAGACTTGGATACACCTTTTAATTCGAGATAATATTCTGCCATGCTTTCTCCTCCATTGTTTCAAAAGTATAAAATAAGCGGAGAATTGCCCGCCTCCGCCCGATCATGGTTTCGTATCTAAATATCCATATACGGAAAACTCGTCAACAGTTACGATATTGGGAGCGGCGGAAAGGGAAAATCCGCCGCTCCTCTTAGTCCATGGTTATAGTAAATCTTACTTAATCATGTCCAGAATTTCCTGTGCATTGTCAGTAGTAACCTTGACATAGTCACAGCCGATGTAGTGCTCGTTGGTAGCACCGGTGATGTAGTTGATGGCAGCATCAGCAGAAGAATGTGCCTGGCTGAAGTGATCGTTGAAAACAGTACCGGTGATAGTTCCGGCGATAACATCCTCAACAACCTCGGTCAGAGCATCAACACCTACCAGATAGATGTCCTTGCCAACGGTACGGCCGGCAGTCTGAATAGCCTGCAGAGCTCCAAGAGCCATAGCGTCGTTATTGCAGAATACT
>JAILCB010000123.1 GCA_024680595.1 Lachnospiraceae bacterium
AAGTATGAAGTATCCGCCAACGGTGGTGCAAATGGAAAACGGAATGTCCTTTTTGGTTATTATGATGAGGATGGCAGGCCCTGCTTTAATGAATCCGTTTCCAGTAATGTATTTACGGTTCCCCAAAAGGGCAAGAACGCCGCAGATGACGGCACCAGACTGATTGTCCTCTATCAATTAGCATCGAACAGGTATGAGAATGGTGAGGATGCTGATCCATTGCCTTTTTACTCTGAAAATCTCCCCATCATATTCTTTGACGGCAAAAGGGTGGGAACTAAGGAAACTGCCAAAGAGAAGGATAGAATCCGGCTTGCGGCTGCCCTGGTGAAATACGATTCCACAACGGGAGCGGTCAGCCTGATTGCTAATTCCGCTTCTCTGAATGGCACAGGGGCAAAGGCCAAACCTATGCTGGAGCTTTCCGCTAAGGCCAAGAACAATCTATATGCCACGGTTTCCGGCAGTTATTGGCGTGATGATATAACAGGTGTTAAGACCCTTATGGATTGTATTTCTGAGAATAATTATATCAAGAAGAAGACAGAACGCCCTTATTTCACAGTCAAGGTCAAGGTCAATGATGACAAGAATAAAACTCTGAAGGATTATAAGAGCCGTATTAATAAGGCTGTAACAGGGGACGGAACTCCTCTCAAGAAGGCCCAGTTTAGGTTTGAGATAGTTAGGAACGAGTTTGCATACATGAATGACGTTAGTGCATCTGTCAACATGGCAAAGCATGCATTGATAGATCATACGGATGGCTATAACCCATATCTGGCTCAATTAGTTAGTGACAATTCTGATGCCACCGCCGTCAATTACCTTCATCCTGTAAAGGATACGGAAAAAGTGAAGATTAAGGGGACAGATGGAGACATTAAGGTCTGTCTTTATACTTATTTATTTAAGAAGAACAAAAAGACCGGAAAATATGAAAATACAGGGAAACCCTCTATTTGCAAACTGATTAAGTCCGGAAAGACCGGGGAGACTAATACCAAGAAGGGAGATTATACTACGTCTGTTATTACGGATCCCAGCGGTTCCTCTGAGGGTATATTGGTTTTGACCCCCTGTGGAAATTTCGAGGGAGATGCGGCCACTTTCCGTACCGTGACCTATACCAATGAGAAGGGTGTAGAAGTTACGGAGACCCGGGGCGGCGTCTATGAGAATGAACAGAACTGGTATGTCTATAATGTGGAATAGGGGATTGGATAGGAAATCTCATCAGAAATAACCTTATCCCTAGCCGATTTGCTTCCGTAAAGCGAAGGTGTTCCGTGAATGGCACGGAACTAGCGAATGCGGTTTCTTGAAGTGTTAGCAGGGTCAAGAATGATTATTTGAATGATGGGAGTGCCCGGACATCAGATTGTGTCTGCTCACTGGCAGAACAGGGCATTTCCCGTCATTCATATTATTTAGGATTTCGAATCTTTAATAATATTTGTCTATTTGACGCTTACGCATACCTGCTGGTGTGGGAACCATATCCGTTCTGAGTCTTTAATTGTATTCGTCAGATTGACGAGAAAGGAGAATAAGAATGAATATTCGCAGCAAAAAATTATTGTCCTTGTTTCTTGCTTCATCTATGGCATTCTCTATGAATGCCCCGGCTTTTGGCGCTGAGGAAGCGAGTGCTCCGGCGGAGATGGCTGCCGTGAATTTAGAAGAGGCTGATTCTGTCCTAGAGGCGGCGGGGACGGAAGGCAGGGAGAATTCTGCAGTCGTGGCGGGGGCGGAGAGCAAAGAGAGTTCAGCAGCCGCAGCGGGGGCGGAGAGCAAAGAGAGTTCAGCAGCCGCAGCGGGGACGGAGGGCAAAGAGAGTTCAGCAGCCTTGGCGGTAACGGAAGCTAAAGAGAATTCAGCCGCGACGGTGACGGAAGCCACAGGGGCAGCAGAGGCGGTAATCCTGGCAGATTCAGTCAGTACGGCGGGAGATCCCATATCATGGAACTCCGTGGAGAATCAGGATGTTTTGGAGCCCCTGTTCCAATATCCTATTATTGGAACAAATAGCGAACATATAGCCAATGGAAAATCCTATCCGGTATCTGCCAATGGCGGTACAAATGGTACAACTGGACTTCTTTTCGGGGAAACGAATAGTAGTTATGATCCAGATACCGAAGAGTATACGGAGTCATATGGGTTCTCAGAGGGTGTCTCCAGCAATGTATTTAAAGTGCTTACAAAGACAGGGGAAGATCAGGGGGTTAGACTGATAGTCCTCTATAGGCTTAAATACTATGCGGCAGGAGCTTCAAGAAAATTAACTGCTGACAACATTCCCTATGTTGTATTTGACGGCAGAAAGGTTGGTACGAAAGAGAGTGCAAAGGAAAGAGACAGTATTAATGTGGTAGGGTCTCTAGTAAAGTATGACGCGACTACAGGTAAGGTGGAGGTTCTGGCAAATTCCGGCTCCATGAATTCAACCGGCCCAAAGGGCAAACCTATGCTGGAATTCAAGGTCAAGGCAAAGAACAACCTCTATGCTACTGTATCCGGGAATATGGATGAGAATGATAAGTTCATTGATATACGTTCTGAGAATAAAAACTTGAAGAAGGCCGATGATTATCCCTTCTTCACCATAAGTGTAAAGGTGAATGATGATAAGGCAAAATCCCTAAAAGACTATAAGAGTCTATTAAAGAAGGCGGTGGATGCCGATGGGACAACCCTCATCAATAAGCACGAGTTCAAGTTCCAGATAGCCAGAGATTATTTTGCTTACCAATTCTCCGATTCTGTTTCCGAGAATATGCAGGATCATGTAGATAACTACGATCATGGCAGTTATGGTTATAATCATGACTTAGTCTATGATATTGGGGCTTTTCTAAGCTTAGAAACTGTCAAGGATAGTGAGGCTGTGAAGATTAAGAATAATGATGGCGACATAAAGGTTCAGAATTGGTCCAGTTACCTGTGGAAGTGGGACAAAAAGAAGCAGGAGTATGTGGAAACTAATAAGACCTGGGCTTACAAGCTGAAGAAGGCCGGCACTACCGGCACAGCCGTGACAAAGAAGGGCGATTACACAACCTCTGTCATGACTGATCCCACGGGAAGCTCCGACGGAATTCTGGTTCTGACCCCCTGCGGCAATTATGAAGGCGATTCCGCAACCTTCCGTACTGTGAAATATACGGATGCGAAGGGAGTGGAAGTGAAGGAAACCAGAAAGGGCGTCTATCAGAATAATGAGAACTGGTTTGTAATGGACGAGGACTAAAGTCTATGGAAATGGGGATTTTATCCTAGAAATTTTTCCGGGGAAGGGCTTTTTGAGAGAAGGCTCTTGAAGAAGTGTTTTCGGGAAAGAGCTTTTGAAAAAGAGCTTTCGGAAAATCTTTTTTGGAGAAGAAACCTTGAAGTAAGGCTTTGATGCGGAGCTCTTGGAAAAAGACTTTTGGGAAGAGCTTTGAAAGGTAAGATAAAGGGGAATCCACGCCTGAAAAGGGTCTGGGTTCCCCTTTTTATCGCAGAGCCGCCGAGATGAAATTTGTCGGCTAAAGCCGACCGGCGGTTCGCGGACGAGAGGGGGCGATTTGCATCTCTCCTCGATTGTGCAAGCTACAAGCCAAGGCCTCATCGGGACTCTTGCGCACCAGTGAGGCATTGGCACCAGCCCATCATCGAAAGACCGAAGGATTTGAGATGACGAGCGTGGCCGAATCGAGGTGTCAGCCTACTCGATTCTCTACAAGTGAACCTATACCGAAGAATTCCCTAAGCAGAAAAGTTTATAAAGTCGTCCCGGAAATAAACGGGTGATTACGAGCCGTTCCGGGACTTATGGGGTGATTACAAATCATCCAGGGAATTGATGGGTAATTACGAGCCGTTCCGGGACTTATCGGGTAATTTCGAATTTGACAGGGTCTCCGGAGGACAGATCACTGAATTCCACCTGGAAAGTCTTCCAGTCAGGGCGTCCTTCAAAGGCAACCGCACCGGATAGGGTGTCACCGGGGGCAATATCTCCGTCTAAGGAGCCATTGGCGGCGGTCGTGGCACCCATTATGGAATTCTCCACCTTTGTGCCGTCTGCATATCCGTTGAAAAACATGATACTGCTTATGACGAGCTTATCAGAGGTGGTATTTTCAATTTCAAAATTCACCAAAATATAGACATTTCCGTCCTCGGGTTTAGCATATTTACTTCCTATATTCTCCTCATAACCAGTCATGGTTATCTTTCCTTTAGCGTAAGTGGCAGTTTCCCCCATTCCATAGTAGCCTTCAGAGCTGGCACCTGTCTGTCCCCCATTTCCCGAGTCTGAGCCATTTTCTTCGGTATTGGAGCCGAATTCTCCTTCATTCCCTGAGTCAGAGCCGTTCTCTCCATTTTGAGGAGAACTGCCGCCAGAATTTTTCCCCAGTTCATTATTATTGTTGGAATCCTCCAGCACCCCCGAATCTCCCGGCATCCCCGAGTCTCCCGGCACCCCCGAATCTCCCGGCACCCCCGAGTCTGTGGCCTTTCCCTCCTGAATAAATTTCAAATCCTCACCGGACTTCTTGAATTGGCTGCTGTCAGCGGTCTCCAAAGGAGTTTGGTCAGCGGGAGCGTCCGTTTCCGTTTCCTTTGCCTGTGCTGCCTGTGTGCCAGCCTTAGAAGCCTCAGCCTCTTTTGCCGATGAACCGCACCCTGACAGAATAATACAACCACACAGTAGAATTACCGTTAGCTTTTTCATCATTTCCTCCTTTCATACACATTATAAAGTGTTGTTTTGCCTAGATTGCTATGTTGACGGGGAATCGAAGAGGGTTACCGGGTGACGGGAATAGAACCTTATGGATTGGCGACAGATACTTTACCGGGTTCAGAGCAGGTTTGATGGGGTCTGAGATAATACATAGAGCTGTTATTTATTCTAATTTACTACATATAAGAGAAAATCGCAATGATTACAAGGGATAAGTCATTAAGATATTAAATCATTTCTTTCCGCTTGCAAGCGTTGTGAATCAACAGTATAATTTTCTTATATTATTATCTCGAAGTGGGTATACCGTCACTTCTAAAGCGGCGTGTTATGACAAATATGTCATAGTGAGTTCAATTTCTCTTTGAGATAAATACTCTACGAGACCGCGAAAGAGCCGTGGGACATATTTTTTGCGGAACCTAAAAGGGAGCGGAGACCGCAGAGGGTCCGGCGGACGTGCTTTTCGGACCGATTGAGGCGGAGCATATTGAGATAAACGCTCTACGAGACCGCGAAAGAGCCGTGGGACATATCTTTTCCGGAACCTAAAAGGGAGCGGAGACCGCAGAGGGTCCGGCGGACGCGCCTATCGGATCGATCGAGGCGGAGCATATTACGTAGGGATTCGGTTTGGAAGATGTCAGCTCACGCTGACCCGAATTCCGTGTGAGGCCGCGTGAGCGATACCTAGATAATGCATGAGGCAGATTAAAGCCTTTGTAGGCGGCAAATTGTCTATGAAAACAAGCTGAAAAAGACAGTCCTGAACTTCTGGCTGCTTGCAAGAGGCGTTTTTCGGGGGATAGAAATGAAAACAATTCTATGCTATGGGGATTCAAATACTTATGGATACAATCCCATGAACGGTTACCGGTATCCTGAGAATGTCAGGTGGACGGGCAGGCTGCAGCGCCTATTGGGAGGTTATTATAATGTGGTGGAGGAGGGCTGTAACGGTCGGACTACGGTATATGATGACCCTCTGGAGGGATGGAAGAATGGCCTGGGCTATCTCCGTCCCTGCCTTAATTCCCATAAGCCCGTGGATTTTGTCATAATGATGCTGGGCAGCAATGATTTGAAGGAGACTTTTCATGCCAGTGCAGAGGAAATTGCAAATGGGGCAGGGAAGCTGGTAGAGGTGATTCAGACCTTCACCATGGAAAAGCAGGGCTTCGAGCCCAAAATCATTCTCGTTTCCCCGCCGGAGATAGGGGAGGGGATTCGTACATCCCCTTTCTATGGCCAGTTCTGTGAAAATGCCATTGGCCGCTCTAGGGAATTTCCTTCGAATTATAGGAGAATTGCGGACAAATATCACTGTATCTTCTTTAATGCCGCAGAATATATTAGTCCATCTGAGGAGGACTCCCTACATCTCATGCCTGAGGCCCACAAGGTATTTGCGGATGAATTGTATAGACTGATAATCAAGCTGGACAAGGAATTGTGAGGATAGGCGGAGGAATTGGCAGCAAGGTTAGTCGCCGGGGGATTGCTGTATCAACAGTCGAGTAGGATATGCGTAGGAAATTAGTGTTATTTAGGCTTGGGGAACTTGCGGAGGACTTGACAGTAAGGCTGGTCGCCTGGAACCTGCGGGGGGATTGGCTATATCAGCAGTCGAGGATATGCGAAGGAAATTAGTGTTATTTAGGCTTGGGGAACTTGCGGAGGACTTGACAGTAAGGTTGGTCGCCTGGAACCTGCGGGGGGATTGGCTGGCCTTGATAACAGGATAATTAATAAAGTGCTGCTGGTTTTTGAGACCCTTAACTTCTAGTGATAGATGGAAAGCGTTAGGGATTGAGGGAATTAAGCTGGAAAATAGCTGGGCGGTTGACAGATAGCGATGAGCGGTAGAAGAGAATTCGCTGAAAAATTGAAGACGGACCATGATTTCAAGACGGTTCTGGAGGCTGTGGCTTCGCTCATAATTACCGGGGGATTTGGACTATATCACGGCTTTTTAGGCTTACACTATCTCTCATTATGGCACGGTTCCATCTGTGGCTATTATCTCATTCTAATTATCCTGCGAGGATTTATTCTTTTCATCGAGAGCAGGGTTTCAAAAAATCCAGATCGGAAAAGGTATAGAATAAGGATTTATCTAGTAGTATCAATCCTGCTACTCTTGATGAATATTAGTCTCATTGTACCTGTTTCCCTGATGGCTAAGTTTCAGAAGCCCGTGAACATGACTCTGATTCCTGCTTTAGCGATGGCTTTATATACGACTTATAAGATTATAGTTTCGTCTCTGAATTTCCGAAAAAGGTTCAGAAATTCAGATAATCTTCTAAGGCTCCTGCGAACCATTAGTTTTATTGATGCTCTGGTGTCCATTCTAACGCTGCAGAATACCCTTATTATGGTGAGTTCAAGGGGAGTGGATTATGATATGCTGCCTGTGACCTCTATTTCCAGTACTATTATAATGATTGCTATTATGATCCTGTCTCTGGAGGCCTTATGGAAGGGAATCTGCAGTATTAGGGGAAAGGAATGAGGCCCTGACTCTGCAAGAGGTTGAGAGATAGGGTTAGATGTTGGTTTGGACAAAGTGCAAGGAAAGCAGTTGTGCATTGCGAGAGGGGCTGGGAACGGTTTTGAACCAGGAGCAAGGGAGAAGCACTGCATTGAAAGATGGTCGGGAGTGGTTTCGGACCAGGAGCAAGGAGAGAAGTACTGATATTGCGAGAGAGTTGGGAGAGGTTCTGAACCAGGAGCAAGGAGAGAAGCACTGATATTGTGAGAGAGTTGGGAGAGGTTCTGAACCAGGAGCAAGGGGGAAGCACTGATATTGCGAGAGAGTTGGGAGCGGTTTAAGACCAGGAGCAAGGAGAGAAGCACTGATATTGTGAGAGAGTTGGGAGAGGTTCCGAACCAGGAGTAAGGAGAGAAGCACTGATATTGCGAGAGAGTTGGGAGCGGTTTCAGACCAGGAGCAAGGAGAGATGCTCTGCATTGAAAGATGGTAGGGTGCGGTTTTGGACTGAAAGGAATGTTGCGGCAGGACTCTCTGAAAGTGAGATTTTTCATTATGGAAAGGATGAAGATGCAGCAGAATCAAGCAGATTATAGAAACTGGGTGCCGGGAAAGATGGTACTTCAGTTTGCCGGATTCTCACTTTTGTTGGGAGCAGGAAGCCTTTATTTGAGAAAGAGCGGACACGGGCTACCATCGGCTTTATTGGCT
>JAILCB010000126.1 GCA_024680595.1 Lachnospiraceae bacterium
GGCGAAGAGAATTGCACATTACTAATTAAATTCCTGCACCTGGCCTTAGATAAGTCCGTAAGCACCTCCAAAGCCCTATTATAGGAATTTACGGTAAAGCTCATCGTACAATTCCTGCGAATCTGATTGCCCTCCCTGGTCACCGGTGAAAAAGTGAAATTATACTTGGCAATTCCCGCTAAAACCTCACTCAGGCAGGCCCTCTCCTGCTGCTCAGCATTGTAGCTATACATCTGGCCCACAGATTCTCCCGCCTTAACCTCATCCAGCTCCTTTTGCATCGTACGGAGTACATTCAGATCCGTATCCACCTTCTGCAGCTCCAGCATCAGAGCCTCCTTCTCTGCTGCCGCAGTATCCAGATCATACCTAATCTTTTTATAGAAGAATTGATAATAGGCTAAAATCAAAATAAAAATGATGAGAACGAGTATAATTACCTTTTCCCGCAGAGTAAAATCATGGCTCAGTGCTTTCATCCCCTACCTCCTCTTTATTCTGCATAGCTGCCGGCACATCCTTCTGTTTCAGATATACAGAAATCTGGGCAGTGACTATGGTATCTCCGCTAATGCTCTCATAATTCGTGACATCTTTTCCGGTAGATGATGTAGCGCTGGATAATGTACAATAATCCACAAATTCATCCTTTTGCAGCTTTGCCATCAAATCATTGATCTGGAAAAGTGTCATGCCCTGTACCGGCAAACTCATGACATTTCCGTTCAAAGCCCAGGATGTCACATCCACCTCAGGCATAGCCACCCGCCGAATCAGCTCCGCGGCCTCTATACGGTCCGGCAGCTGCAATTCCTCCAGGGTCATGCCTGAAAAAGTATAATGGGCATACTCTTTGCTCAAATCCCCAAAACTGTCAATTTCCGCATAGCCACTGTCTATCTGATGCTGAATCCGCTGATTCTCAGCCTGGGCTGCAGACACCTCCGCCATTCGATCAATGACCGCAAACTTACTCACAAGTGCGGCACCGAGAATGATAAGGATGATTGCAGGGATTGCAACAAGCAGATTAATTGGCTTCTCCCCAACCTCGGCAAAATTAATGGTCCGTTTCGTGGGAAGCTGACTCATCCTGACAGACTTCTTTCCGCCTTCCTTTCCCATTGTCCCCATAACCACAACTCCTCTCTCCTGTAATACTCTATGGTTTAATCTCCAAACAAAGGTCTTACATTATTCTATGTAAAATCATGACTTCCATATTAAAGATCCTGGGCAATACCAATGGCCTGTATCAGAGTATTACAGTCCGGGATTTCACTGCCGCCCATCACCAGTTCAGAGGCCGGATGCACATCCATATCCAATGTATTCACAATGGCCAGACGCAGAGACTCAATTGCGGCACCTCCCCCGCAGAGCCAGACATCGGTAAGCACACTGTCCTGGTTACTGAAACGATAGAAATTCAAAGCTCTCATCAGCTCCACAGAAATGTTGGTGAAAGTATTTACACAGACATCCTTCTCCTGACAATTGTCATGATTAGTCATGAGATAGGTATGTGCCAGATGCACATCCACATTATATACTTCGGCAATTGTATTATCTATGAGGGAAAGCCCGGTCTCCAATTCTCTGGTGACCATATGATTCTCTCCCCGGAACACATGCATCCGAATTGACTGGTATCCCAAATCCAAAATACAATATTCCTGGCCCTTCTGCCCTGTTGCCGCTTCATGATTCCTGATTAGGGAAGAATAGGCACAGATTGAGGGTGCCGCTTTCACCATCTTCAATCCGCCTCTTCTCAGAATTTCCCGGGCTTCCTCCAGCTGCTGCTTGGGCACCGCCGCAGCCATGAGATCCATGGTGCTGCTGCCGCCCTCCTCCTTGTATCCATCATCGCCGGAGGAAAAGTCCTGTCCCCCATTGTCCTGGAAACCATTCAGGGAATCCCCCGCCTGCCTGGCAGCCTCAGCAAGCTCCTTAGCCTTTCTCCTCTCCGTCATTTCCTCTCGGGTGGAAATCATAGCATAATCAAAGGCATAATCCCTGAGCTCATCCGTAATATAATCCCGGAATTCATAGGGCAGATTGTAAATCAATTGGTCCGTAGACATCTGAGGCATAGTCACATTTCTCACGAAAACCCTGGGGCCCGTCAAAACAATGCCGCCTCTGCTGCAGTGAAGGGAATTCTGCTTCATCGCCTCCTTCAAAAGCTCTCCCATAGCCTCAACAGAGACAATTCGCCCTTCCTTCATTAATTTCTCCGGCATAGAAGCCTGGCCAACCTTCAAAACCCGTCTGCCATTCACTATTGCCAGCTTCAAATTGTCATAGCCGATATCAATGCCTAATACAGTTTTTGCCATTCAAACCCTCCTCATAATCTCATAAGCCCGAGATACCAATCCACAAAAGGTGCTCCATACAA
The DNA here is from genome assembly GCA_024680595.1 of Lachnospiraceae bacterium. GTDB lineage: Bacteria > Bacillota > Clostridia > Lachnospirales > Lachnospiraceae > NK4A144. The sequence goes on from JAILCB010000126.1 coordinate 2,405, forward strand.
TAACATAATCCAGGTTGCCGCTGATATGGCAGGGCCAAAAGGAAAATGCGGATCCCCCTTGGGAGCCCCTATTCTCCGCACCAATGCAAATATAAGGCCTAACACACAAGAAAGCATCAAAGAAAAAAGAGAACTTACAAATCCGAGATAAAGCCCCATTACTGCAAATAGCTTTATATCGCCGCCTCCCATGCTCTCCTTTTTCAGAATTCTATCAAATAATAGGGAAATGAAGAGCAGCGCCCCTCCAAAAACAAAGCCGCAGAGAACATGCATCAGCGCATCCATAAGTGTCTTCCCCAGAAAGGGCTGGGCCACAAGCCAGGCAAGAGCGGATATAATCAGGCATCCGTCAGGTATGATGCAAATCTCCAAATCCACAAGGGACAAACAAAACAAACAGCAGCCAAAAGCAAAATTTCTAAAGAAAAGCACCGGACTGTCCGCCTCAAGAAAACAAAGGACTGTCATCAAGGCGAAAAATATTTCCGTGAGAGGGTAGCGGATGGAAACCCTTTTGCCGCAATATCGGCATTTCCCTCCCGAAAAAATCCAGGAAAAAACCGGAATCAAATCCAAAGGTCCCAAAGTATGGGAGCAGTCAGGACATTTACTCCTCCCCTTTAGAAAGGATTCATTTCTGGCAATACGGTAAGCGGCACAATTCAGAAAAGAACCGAATACTGCTCCAAACATGGCTGAAAGACAGATAAAATAAAGCCTTACAGCCGTATCAGCATATGTCAGCATCACTCACTCCCTGAGAACCCTTCATAGCTGTCACCTGTCCAGCCGTCATCCTTTCTCCAAACCGCCGCATGATCCTCATCCGCATAGACAAAATAGACAAGCTCGCTTCTTTGTTTACTGCTGCTTCCGCTAGTTGTCACCATATAGTGAATGATTCTGCCCTCATATCCGGTCGTGGCATTAGTCCCCCTCTTAAGCCCCAGCTCCGATTTTACCGGGGTCACCCGAATAGTCTCTCCGTTTAACTTGACATTTACGCCGTCAGGATAGGTCTTCTGAGACAAATCTCCCTCTCCCAAAATTGCCCGAATCTGATCCAGTACATAGCTGGCATTGAGCCTGGTCCTCTGCTTGGTATCCTTATCATGAATTCCACAGACCAGGGTAAAATCCGGTGTGCCGTTCACATTAGATGGAATCACATAAATCGTACCATAGGAAGGACAGAGATCGTCCCAGCCTACCATAGCATGGGTAACAACCCTCTTCACTTCCTCCGCAGAATATTCCGTGCCCTTGAAATTTACCCCGATGGCCACCTGATCCTTAGCCGACTTCAAGCCTGCCGTACAGCCTATCTCATTCAAATCACTGACGTAATGCATTACAACAGGGATTAATAGCAGGACAATGAGTATGGCAATAACAATAAGAAGCAATACCGCAGCTCTGGTGATTCCCTTTTTTTCTCTTATTTTTCTCCCAAACAGAGACACAATCATCGTTAAAGGGGCCATCCTTTCACATGACGGAGTACATCTGGAACATGGCAATATAGATAGCCAGAACGATAAAGCCGGCCACTACGGCGATAAATACAAGCGTGGCGGGTTCCAGCTTATTAAGTGCCGACGTGATTGCCATCTCCAGTTCCGCATCATAATATGCCGCAACTGTATTTAAGGTCTCTTCCATTTCTCCGGACTGCTCTCCAACTGCAGTCATATCCGTCAGAATATCCGGCAGGCAGCCGGCTTCCCGCATGGAGTCGCCCAAAGACCGTCCCTCCTCCAGGCGTCCGGAAATCTTTCCCACCTCTGTACTGATATAGTAATTATCAATAACCTTAGAAGTAATATTGACTGCCCTTGTCATAGGGAGCCCCGCTCCCAGCATGGCGGCCATAGAATTGGCAAATTGGCTGGCGGCATTCAGCTCACTAATATTTCCCAAAACAGGAATTTTCAAAGCCAGCTTCGCCAGATTCATGCGGCCGTTTTCCGTATTCCCATATAGCTTGATTCCCACAAATATCAGGGCAATCACCCCAAAGAAAACCAGAGAATAATCCTTGAAAAAATTGGAAATGGCAATGAGAATCTTGGTAATAAGCGGTAAATCACTTCCATAGCTCTCAAAAATAGCCGTAAAGGTAGGCACCACCCGGCCCATTAGAACAGCAACCACCACAACCGCAATGATTAAAACGAAAATAGGATAACTCAGGGCACTCTTTACCTTGCCCTTCATCTTAACCTGCTTGTCATAGTGCTTATACATGGAGTCAAAAGACTTGTCCAGATTACCGGACTCCTCACCTGCCCGAATCGTTTCCACAAAAGTAGGCGGGAATAGTTTTCCTCCCCGTTCCTGGAAACTGGCGGCCATAGTCCTACCTGCCTCCACATCACTCCCTACCTGCTGAAGAATCTTCTTTAAGGGTTTATTGGTGGTCTTATCTGCAATTAATTGGACCGCCCTGGCAATAGGAAGACCGGCTTTCAGGATAATGGCAAACTGACTGCACATCACCGTAAAAGCCTTGGAGTTCAGCTTACCGCTACCGATCTCCATATTGAGAAAACCTACCTTTTTCTCTTTAACGGGAGTCAGCTTGAGAACAACATCACAGGATTCCTTGATGCGATCCACGGCATCCAGTTCATTAAATCCTTCTATAACTCCTGATACTTTTGTTCCACCCTTTGAAATGGCAGTATATTTATATGTAACCAAGAGAACCTCCAAGCACGGTCCGGTGATTATGACTTTCCGGACACATTAAAGAAATGTGTTCAGAAATCCCACGCTTTACGCGGAATACGCCCTTGCCTTAGCAGGGACCTTGTCGGGTATGTATTCCGGATTTCTGATGGAATAGGGAATACTATTTCAAGACCGGACAACGTTTTATATTCATGATCTACGGATAAACGAAAGCAAGCTGCCTGCCCCGGCTAATTACATGGCATTCTTCTTCACATAGCTGGGATCATGGGCATAATGAATGGCCGTTTCTCTCGTTATGAGACCGCCCCTGACCAGACGTACCAGTGCCTGATCCATAGACATGCCGCCAATTGCATTACTGGTAGCAACAGCATTGGCGATCTGGGGCGTATTTCCGGACCGGATCAGGTTGCGGATAGCATCTGTAACCAGCATAAATTCACAGGCCAGAACCCTTCCGCCGCCTTTTTTCTGAACCAGCTGCTGGGTCAGAACAGCCACCAGACACATGGAAAGCTGCAGTCGAATCTGAGTCTGCATTCCCTCCGGGAAAACCTGCACAATACGGTCAATGGAATCAGAAGCACTGCCGGTATGGAGGGTTCCGAAAACCAGATGGCCGGTCTCGGCAGCTGTAATAGCCGTCTCTATTGTATCCCGGTCACGCATCTCACCGATAAGGATGACATTGGGATCCTCACGGAGGCTGGCCCTAAGCCCAGCGGCAAAGCTCTGGGTATCCTTGCCGATCTCCCTCTGGTTAATGGCGCATAGATCCGGCTTGTAGACATATTCAACAGGATCCTCCAGAGTAACAATATGGGACCTATGAGTATGGTTAATGGAATCCAGAAGGGCCGCCAGAGTCGTTGATTTACCGCTTCCCGTCTCTCCCGTAACCAGCACAATTCCCTTATGCAGCTCCGTTAAGCCATACACGGCGGGAGGAAGCCCCAAGGTATCCAGTTTGGGAATATGCTCACTCAGCAGTCTAAGCGCGATAGAAGGCACACCCTGCTGCTTGAAAATATGGACACGGCACCGGTTACCCGCATAAGTGCCGGCCAGATCCAGTTCCCCAACCTTTTCCAAAGTCTCATAGGCATCCCCTGCCAGCCACTTGGACAGATAGATGCAGTCATCCTGAGTCAGAGGCTCCTCTTCCATATTCTGCAGCTGCCCGTCCAGACGGTATTTGGGCGGCAGATCACAGATTAAATGGACATCAGATGCACCGTCCTGCTTTGCTTTTGCGACATAATCCTCTATCATCATCATATGACATCCCTCCCTATACATAATCAAATACTAAGGCTTAATCTTCCTCATTAATGACTCTCATAACCTCTTCACTGGTAGTAGTACCATCCAGTACCAGCTTAACCGCATTCTCCATAAGAGAAACAAAACCGGAATCCCTGGATTTCAGGCCATTCTCAATAACCTCACGGCGCTCCCTGTCAGAAATAAAGGTCCTCACCTGCTTACTAATTGGCAGGATTTCAAATACACCTACCCTGCCCCGGTAACCGGTATTAAAGCACTTAGGACATCCCTCGCCCCGATAGAACTTTAATTCCCCGCGATCCTCTCTATTGTCCAGTCCCAGGTACTCCAGCTCCTCCTCATCCGGCGTATACTCCCTTCTGCAATGAGGGCAGATACGTCTCACCAGACGCTGGGAGATAACACCTCTCAGGGCACTTGCTACCAGATAAGGCTCAACCCCTATATCCACCAGACGCTCAATAGAGCCCACCGCGTCATTAGTATGAATTGTGGACAGAACCAGACGGCCTGTAATAGCTGCCCTCATGGCAATCTCTGCGGTCTCGCCGTCCCGGATTTCTCCTATGGCCACAATATCCGGATCCTGACGCAGAATAGCCCGGAGACCGGTCGCAAAGGTCATACCCGTTTTCTCATTAATCTGCACCTGGTTTACCCCTTCCACATTATACTCAACAGGATCCTCCAGGGTAACCATATTAACATCCGGTTTATTTAATTCATCTATCATGGCATACATGGTAGTGGACTTTCCGCTTCCGGTAGGTCCCACCAGCAATAAAACGCCGCTGTGCCAGGACAGCAATTTTTCATACTTGGCCAAATCATCCTTGGAAAGCCCCAATTCCTCCGTGGACACCAGACCCCCGCTGCGGTCCAGGAGACGGGCAACTATCTTCTCTCCATAGATTGTGGGAAGAGTGGATACACGCAAATCGATATCCTTTTCCTTCATCTTTACATTGAACCGGCCGTCCTGAGGCACCCTGTGCTCTGAAATATCCAGCCCGCTCATGATCTTAATTCGGGAAATCACGGAGGCCTGCAGGTTCTTGGGCACCGTCAGAATCTCCCGCATCAATCCGTCTATCCTCATACGGACCTGATACTTGTCTCCTCTGGGCTCCATATGAATATCACTGGCCCTCTCCGTCACAGCCCTCTCAATAATAGAATTCACCAGCCGGATGGTAGGGGCGTTATTAACAGAATCCTCGCCAATCTTATTGGTGACAAAGGCAAGATCGGTCTCGACCTCCTCACCATTGGCTGCAGCCTCCCTCTTCATCTCCTCGATGGCCTTGGCGGCGCCCTCATT
>JAILCB010000148.1 GCA_024680595.1 Lachnospiraceae bacterium
TTGTCATGGTGGACCAATTGCCGGAAGAATCACCCCCCGCCTCCGCCAGGACCGCCTGCTCCTTCATCTCATCCCCCTTCCGGACAAGGGTTAGAAAACAGACCGCAAGTCCTGCCATTAGGACAATCATCCCATATAGAAAGATATATTGATAATCCACTCCTTCATAATAGCTGGGATAGCGGAAGGCCAGAGTCCTATCCCTTAGAGGGGTGAATCGGTAAAAGGCCAGAAGACCCAGCCCTACTCCCATGCATATAAGCGATAATAAACGCAAGAACCTATTCATTCCACCATCCTCCCACAAAGCCTTTCTCTCCTCATCTCTCCCCGGGCTCCCCCCTTTCACGGAAGAAATCCGCCCTCTGCCGGCCGCCCAAGTCTATAGCAGGCCTTTTGACCTCCTCATTTACCCGCAGGTCTGCCTCTTCAACATCAGCCTCCTCCTCAGCAGAAATACTGACATCCGGGCCTACGAAATATCGGAAGAGAAAAGCCTCAAAAGCGGGATCATTCAAATAGTGCCAGTCCAAACTAGCCGAAGGCTCACCTTTAATAAATGCCTCACCGCCAGCCGGGGCTTCCGTCCCCGCAACCCCCGTGTCTTCCCTGCTACTTGGAAATACGCCCCCATAAAGGCTTTGCTTTAAATCGAGATAGGAAGTGTGAAAAGCCTCATGAGCCGCCTCCGGATCCTCTTCATAATTCTTGCAGGAATCCTTAAGCTTAGACGTTTCCTGACCCAAAAGCTGACTCCCATCCATATCGCCTTTAGAGAAAATCGCATCCAGGGCCAGCCGCGCCCTGTCAATCTGTCCACTTAGATAGGACAGACGGGCAATCTGAAACTGAAGGGAAATATTCCAGTCTTTGTCCTGAAGCTCCGCCGTCTCCAAATACCTCAAGCCCCGCTTACAGGCCTCGGCAGAAATAGCAGCCTTGGCATTCTGAAAACCGGCTTCCGCCATCCGATATTCCTTCTCTGCCTGAATGCCTTTCGAATTATCCTTCTCCAGCAAATTTTCTGATTCAGAAGATTTCGTCCCCTTATCCTCTCCGCCCTCTTCCCCGGCCTTTTCCGCCTCAGAGATGGCATCCAGCTTTTGGACGGCCTTGTCCATATCCATCTGCTTTTCCGTCATCTCTGTCAAAAGACGGTCATACTCCGGGTCCGAATCGGTAAGAGGGCGCAAATTCGCATTTCTCGCATACATTTCCGACAGAATAATGTCGTACTGAACAGACTTTCCGGCATAATTCTCCAGCATCAGTCTATAGGCATCCTCCAGGCGCTCCTCTTCCATAGCGGTCCGCACATCCTGCATATTATCGGCAGATGCCCCGCCCGCCCTGTCCGCGCGAAAGATACCCGGCCCCATGGGATCCGACACAAAAAGCCAAATACATGCCCCGGCCACTATAATAGTGCAGAGAATGAATAGCCGGCTCATCTTCTTTTTTATAGTCAAAATTATTAAAATAATACATTCGAGGATAAAGGCCCCAACCAGAACTGTCTGCATAATAAAAGTCTAAACCATCCTATTTAAATCCTAGTCTTGAGTTCATCTGTTCTTCACTACAATCACATTTTGCAAAAGCCTGCATTCATACCTGTCCTAAATCTTATTGTATTCTAAATTCATAAACTTTTTCCTTGTTCTGTATGGAAAAATATAATAAAGCAACACCCAAAGAACAGATTATTACAATACTCATTAGTGCTATTATTCTTTTATTCATAATACTGCCTCTGTCAAACTAAAATTAAAAATAAATCAAATTGACTGCTTTTAATGCATCTGTAGACTCAACCACAACTAATTCTATGAAATGTAATATATGTGATGATGGTATTCTATCTGAGTTTCTTCTCTACCTCCCCATAATCCGATATAGGATTCCCCTTATAATAAAGTATGCTAAGCTTTCCACAGCCTTCCAGGGGACTCAGGGAAGTAATATGATTTCCGGGAATCCACAGCTCGGTAAGCTCCTTCAATTCTCCCACCGGCTTCAGGGAATTCACCTTATTATGGGAAAGATCCAGATATTGGAGATTCTTTAGAGAAGAGACAAAGTTAATATCCATGATTTCATTATTCCATAGTCCCAGAGATTCCAATTGCCTCAATTCTCCTATGGCAGAAGCGTCCGAGATCTTATTCCAGCCCAGACACAGCTTCTTCAGACTCTTTAATTCAGCTATTGCAGAAATGTTACTAATATTATTATGAAGCAGAGACAGCTCCTCCAAATACTCGAGACCGGACAGATCCTTCATGGAAAAGGACCTCTGATAACCCACCGCCAATTTCTTTAGAAAGGGAAAATACTGAAGCTTGTCAAAGGTGTGATGTGTTTCATCATCATAAAAAGAGCCATTGCGCAGATATCCATTCTCATAGAATTCCACGTCCTCAGGCTCTTCTGTTTCTGTATAAAAACCAATTATATAGAGCTCGCGAATCTGGGCCAGCTCATAATTATAAAAGGGATCATCATAGTCCCTCTGCATACCGTAGCGCAGATCATTCAGGAAAGAATCGTAATCTGCCCTTTTCCGAATAAGAATACTCTCTACCGCTTTAGTGATATGGAAATCCAGACTCACCACCTGACTCTGATATCCCAAATCACTAATTGTCCTGGCCCTGACATTGGTTTCCGGAGCACTAATAACAATGCCATCCTCATAGACCCGGGAATCTGCCGTAGGATCCGTTCCGTCCAGGGTATAATAAACTGTGGCATTCTCAGGAATCTCAGTAAGGGTCAGAAGCTGATATTCATCATAGCTTCCCCCCTTCAGATTGAATACCGGCTCCTTCACATCCATATCCTTATAGAGAGAAGCAAGCCTGCTATCTTCCCCGGATCCCTGCTCTTTTTTTACCAGCTTTCTGGCTTCCTCTTCCTTCCCGTTCCGAATCTTGCACTTAATAAGGGCATAGAAATCATCTGCCGTCCGGTCTTCCCTCCGGCATAGGTTTTCCAGGACTTCTTCCTCCTCAGAAGAATAACCCATGGCTTCATAGCAGTATGACTCCTGCCTTAATGCCTCCGCATTATCCCCCTCCAGCGAAAGAGCCTGCTGAAGACTGTCAATAGCCCGAAAATACTCTCCCTCTTCATAATATGTTTTCCCCAGCTCCACGTAATCCCCTGCCGTCATCTGGGTTCTCTCCCCCCCAAGGTGATTCGTGTGACAGAAAACAATACCCAAAACAGAGGCCGCCAATGCCACAAGCAAAAGGACCGCTGTTATAAACCCCCTGAATTTCATAAAACCTCCAAGCCGGCCAACCCTCAATACACCAGTAAAAGGCCAAATCCTCCAAACTCCTCTGGAAACTGGTGTAGGCAATCTGGTATTCTGTCCCGGGCATTGGCATGATTTATTTCAGAGTTTTGAAGAAGCTGGCGCAAAAACAAGTCAGAAATATGCCACCCCATATAAAAATACACTACTCTCCTACCGGCCATAATGAAAAGGCTTTCAAAAATGCTTACCAGATTTTGTTCATAGCATCTTCACTCTGCCTCTTTTTTGTATCATCAAACTTCTCAATCATATCAACAGCAAAACCGATAGGATAGAGCTGTACCATTGTAGAATCGATCAAATCCTCCACAGTCATGCGGAAAGAAACCTTAACGAAACGGTCATTCTGGGAATTGAACATCCGCTCAAAGGCCTTGACGCTCTCCACGTCAATCCGGGTCACCTCGGGAGTGCTGATATCCGTTGAAATATTAAAGAGAGCCGAAAGGGATGTGGCTGCAGTGCCCATCATTTGATTCATGGCCTCAGAAACGGCAGAGAGATGCAATTCATTCAACTCCCCCTCCGCGCACTGACCGGAGCCGCCCATCATCAAATCCGTCAAAACCTTGACATCATCCTCCTTCAAAATCAGGACGTTATTTCCATCAAGCCCCTTCACATAGTGAATCTGTACAAAAATACAGGTCTTCTCGTAATCATTCAGGGCCTCGCTCCGCTTAATGACCGCCACATAGGGTGTCGTAATATCCACCTTCCTGTTCACCATCATACTCAGGGTCGTAGCTGCATTTCCCATGCTGATATTGGCAATCTCACCCAAAATATCCGCCTGCAGTGCGGTGAGCTTTTCTATAATCTCAATCATGCCCCGTTCTTCCTTTTTCTCTTCCATTCTGCCCAATCCTTTTCCCAAATATAGTTTTCCAATTTACAAAGCTAGCCATGATAATAAAAAATACCAAGATATTTTATCATTATTCTACCAAACAATCAAATCATAGCCAAGAAAGAAATTATTTGTTATACTAATAAATTGTTACAAATTACTAAAAGATAGGCAAGACTCTTGCAAATTAATTATTTATCCGGTCAAAGGACCGGAAAAACGGAGGAATCAGATGAGTGAACCATATGAAAATTGTACCCATGACTGCGGAAGCTGTGGTGCCTCTTGTTCCCAGAGAGATCCCGGCAGTATGATACAGGCGCCCCATCCCGACAGCCACATTCGGAAGGTCATCGGCATAGTCAGCGGCAAGGGCGGAGTGGGAAAATCCCTTGTCACAGCCCTGTCCGCAGTATCTGCCACCCGTATGGGCTATTCTGCGGGAATATTGGATGCAGATATTACCGGTCCTTCCATTCCAAAGATGTTCGGAATTCACGAGAAGGCTTTTGGAACAGAGGACGGTCTCCTGCCCGTAGAAACCAGAACCGGCATCAAGCTCATGTCCATCAACCTAATTCTGGACAATGAGTCAGATCCCGTGGCCTGGAGAGGCCCTATTCTCTCAGGGGTAGTAACCCAGTTCTGGTCTGAAGTCATCTGGGGAGACGTAGATTATCTCTTTGTCGATATGCCCCCCGGCACCGGGGACGTTATGTTAACTGTTTTCCAGTCCCTGCCCATTGACGGAATCATCATTGTCACCTCTCCCCAGGATCTGGTGCGGATGATAGTGGAGAAGGCCGTGAATATGGCTGCAAAAATGGACGTGCCCATCCTGGGCGTAATTGAGAATATGAGCTATGCCATCTGCCCGGACTGCGGCAAAAAGCTGCCCCTCTTTGGAGAGAGCCGGCTCAAGGAAATCGCAGACCGCTTCGGTCTGGATGTTCTGGGACAGATTCCCATTCTCCCTGAAATTTCCAACGCCTCTGACGACGGAACTATCGAGGAGTACTCCGGAGACTACCTGGACGATCTGTCCATCTGCCTGAAGAAGGTTATGGATCAAAAGGCGGATTAATGTCATTTTCCAGATTATAAGGGACAGATATTCGTCATATTAGAAAGCAAATGGGGGACGAATTTTTAGGACATGAATAGATAATTTTTTCTTAATGAATTTTAGCTTTTTTTTATCCGCAGTTCATAAATCTTTTAAGAAGAAAACACTGTTTTGTCACAATTCGCAAGTATACTATTTTCATCAGATGAAAAGACAGCTTCATTTGATAGATATTCTCCCCCTTCGTTGGTCAACAGCCAACACTAATACTCTCCTTAATAGAGCCTGAGCGGTTCCTCCAAGCCGCTTGGGCTCCTGCATTTTAAAGCCTTTTCCCATAATTATAGGCTTTCGAATTTCATCTCGGCGGCTCTGTAAAATCGAGTAGGGAAGACGCAAGTCGCACCCTACTCGGCCGCGAGCCGCCGGTCGGCTTTAGCCGACATATTTCATTTCGGCGGCTCTGCGATAAAAAAAAACGCCCGACAATTTCCGGACGTTTTTATTATGATTTAATGGAAATTCATGCCCTGATTTCACCGGGGCCGGTTGATTAAATATTCCCAACCCCAATGAAAATCCAAGTCCCAGCTTCTATAAAAATCAGGCTTTATTTGAATTCCTAAAAATATCGCTGAACCTCTTAATCATTTCCTTGAGGGGCGAGCTCTTGGGAGCCGTATACTTTTCAGACTCCAGACACATCCTGATTGTACTGCAGGCATCTGTATAATTATCACTGATTTCACTCAATTTCTCGGTAAGGCTTACCATAAGAGCCGCCAGTTTTTCCGGATGGGACCTGAAATATTCCATGAAAACATCCTTTTCAATCTTCACCAGCTCCGAATCTTCCTCGGCAATTACAGTAGCAGTCCTGGGAAGAGAATCGATGACGTTCATTTCTCCGATGAAACCGTGCTTACTTTCACCTATTCTCTCCTGACCCGGAAGATCGTATTTTTTGTATACACCAAGAGTCCCGCTATTTATCTCAAACATGAACTCCTCGAAGTCACCTTCCTTACAAATAATATCACCTTTCTTGAATTTAATAATATTGCTATCTGACATAGAATTCCTTTCCTCCAATCCTTGGGAAATATTACTTGACGAAAGTCTTCATCCTCTTTAAAAGCTCGGGATCCTGGGTCTTCCCCTCCTGCTCTGCCTTCCTATACTCATCAATACATTCACAGGCCTTCATATAATCCACACCGCGGGCTCTGATACGGCTGCTCATGGTTCTCAGGAAAATGTCCATCTTGTAAGGATTCTCAATGAAATAGGACTGCATCTCCTCCTTACCGATGGGTACCAGGCCGGTCTCCTCCAGAGCCACGGCAGTGGCGGATCTGACATCATCCCTTACCAAAGCCATTTCTCCGAAATACTCTTCCTTTAGCTCTGACAGTTTCACCTCGGAAGAAGTACCATAATTCTTGAAAATCCCTACTCTTCCATACCAAATGTCAAACATTACAGGCAAATCCTTTTTTCCCTCTTCAAATATGACGTCGCCTTTTTTATAAACTTTCATTTGAGTATCCAACGATATGTCCTCCTCCCTGGAACATCCTGTTTCAAGTCCCGATGGCGAGACTTGGTGCGGGATTCAAATCAGCATCAGCTGATGTCTTCCAAATCAAATCCCTCCGGTCTTCGCTTTGCTGCAATCTTCGGCTCCCACTGCAGTCAGCACAAAATAAACATCCACCAAACATTCTGCCGTTTCACAGAATCATTATCTCAGTGGGAGATAGGCCCCCGTGAATACGAATTTGATATAATCCGCCACTTAAGAGGTGAGGGTTCACACAGAGATAAACTGATTGAATTATATCATAATTTGAATAAAAGCAAAATATTTTTTATCAATTAGAATAATTACTCCTTATTCTTCTCGCAAATATCCTTTAGCCAGGGGCGAAAAGCAGGAGGACAAAAGGTAAATGTCAGATAGACTCTATCTCCCTCCTTTTTCACGCACTTGGCATAGATTTCAAAGCCCACGTCCAATACCAGATTGTCATGCATTCTAATGGAATCCTCCGGACGAAATATGGCCCCACTCTCAGAAATGCCCAAAAGCCGGCCGGTATAGATATGGTCCATAACAATTTTACTCTTCACCTTTTTCCAGTGAATCTCAGGCTCCCGGGCAAGCTCCACTATATCCTTAAAGGAATTATTCTTCTCATATTCCTCAGAATAGGGTTCTCCAATTTTATACACACTGTAAAGGTGGACCTTGTTCTCATCCCCCTTCACCTCCACGTCTATCTCCTCATCCGCCAGGAGCTCAGCCTCAATTGCATCTCTCGTATCTTTGGAAATAAAGATCTGATCTCCCACCGTGAAGCTCTCAATCCTTCCTGCAATATTCACATTCTTTCCCAAAACACCAAATTTGGTCCGCATAGAGGAGCCAATATTACCAATCAGCATTTCCCCGGTGTGAATTCCGATTCCCATCTGAATCTCAGGATAGCCGTGCCTCGCGCACCACATTTTCACATCCTTCATAGACTTCTGCATAGCTATGGCGCAGGCCACTGCCTGGGCCGCATGATCCTCAATGGAATGAAAGGCCCCGAATACCACCAGCATTCCGTCTCCCATATATTCCAGCACGCTGCCGTGATAAGTCTGTATACTCTCCAGCATCTTGTCGAAGTAATACTCCAGAACCTTAAAGAGCTCCTCTGGCTTCAATAAGTCCGACAAGAGGGAGAAACCCCTCAAATCGGACATCATAACCGTCAGATCCTTCTTCTTGCCGCCCATTTTCAGGCCGTTCCGGCCCTCCAGAATATTCTCCACAATGTCATCCGACAGGTATCGGCCAAAGGTGGTACGCAAAAGGTCATTTCTTATCTCTAACTGCTTATTCAGAGCCTGGATTTTCTTGGTGGCCTTAACCGCATCCCTCAGATTCTCCAGTTCCGTAATATCCGACAAAATTACGGAAATACCCATCTTCTCGTCCTCTTCGAAAAGAAAAGAGGTACAGATATAGAGAACCCTTTCTTTTTCATTCCTTATGTAGGTAACCACCCTCTTGTGGGTTTTATATTTATCATAAATCGCATCTATAATAGCCTGAACCAGTTCTTCATTCTCTTCCTTATCCAGAAAAACCCCCAGAAAAATCTGGTTAAGAAGCTCATCCTGGCAAATGCCCAGAATCTCACAGCAGCGACGGTTGGCCATAATAATCCGGCCATGTTTATCGATGGCCATAATGCCTTCCGTCATATTGTCCAACATGTTTGAATAGAATGAAGCTTCTCTCATATTGCTAAAATACCTCTCATAACCCCTATTCCGCGCCTCTGCCAAATATTACCGTAGCCACAGTCATGAATAAGAGCTTAATATCCAGGAGAATGGACCAGTTATCAATATAGCTCAAATCCAGCCTAACCACATCCTCAAAGTTCCGGATATTGGACCTGCCATAGACCTGCCACATCCCGGTAATGCCCGGCTTAATGGAGAGCCGCCGCATATGATAATTGCGATATTGCTCATATTCATCCTCAGTGGGAGGTCTGGTACCCACCAGACTCATCTCCCCCTTGAAGACATTCCAGAACTGGGGCAGCTCGTCGATACTGGTCTTCCTCAGGAATTTCCCTATGGGCGTAATCCTGGGATCATCCTTCATCTTGAACATCAGGCCATTCATCTCATTCTGGGCCATGAGCTCCGCTTTCCTCTGTTCCGCATCCTGATACATGGATCTGAACTTGTAGATCTTGAATCTGCGGCCATTAATACCCACCCTTGTCTGGGCAAAGAGAATGGGTCCCCTGCTCGTTAGCTTAATAATGGGTCCAAAAATCAGGAAACAAAGCCCGAAAATCAAGAGTCCCACTATACTGCCCAGGAAGTCAAAAATACGTTTAATCAAGAGGCTGCCCGCATTCATAGAGGCTGTCGAAAAAGATACCACCTGATATCCTGCAAAATTCCGTATCCTTTTCTCCTGGGCGTCCAGATTAAAGACCTCGATATTCAGGTTGACCGTAACTCCCATCTGCTCAAATCCCAAAAGCAGCTTCTTCAATTTGAAATTATAATCATAGGGAATATGGATGAAAACCTCATCATAAACATTCTGTCTATGGGTATCCAGATAATTCTCCCGGTTTCCCACCACCGGAATACCCTCAATCTTTTCCCCCACCTTATTCTTGTCCAGAAGTGTAATGCAGGAAATCCGCATTAGAATCCCCTTCTGAGACTGAATATACTTTACAATATCCTCCACCTCCCTGGACAGGGTAATAAGCATAACATTCGTTGCGTTAAAGCCCTTCTCAGCCCCCCGGAGAAGAATGGAGCGAAATATGAGTCTCAGAATGTAATCCAGAATCAAATTGAAAAGATATGTGAATCCGACTATATAACGGGAAACGAGTGTGCCCTGCTGGGTCACGAAATAATAGAACACCAACATAACAACCTGCAGGAGCTGGTTCACCGTGACAGAGACAACATGCTCAAATAATCCCCGTCTGGTAAAGGGCTTTCCTGCAGAATCATAGAAAACAAATATTAATACATTAATTAAAAACATCACAAATAAAGTAGTGATGTAGAGCTCCTGGGAAGTCCAGGAAAAAGGGCGGTAAAACCTAATGGACCAGGACAGAATAAATGAAATAAAAAGACTTGCAAGGTCAATTATGAGCAGTGCCGCCCTTTGAAACTGCCTGGAGCGAAAAAGCATGAATATCCTCCTCTGTCTGCAGGAAATGAGCTGCAAATTCGCACAGGCAGTTATCTCATCCTATCAATAATCTTCTGAACAGCGCCATAAATATATTCCGGATCCTCTCCAATGAAGAATTTTCCGTCTTCATAGAGAACCCGTCCATTAACCATGGTAAGCCGCACATTGGACTTGGAACCGGAATAGACAATATTCTTAGCCAGATTATTGACAGGCTGCATATTGGGCTGCTTCATATCAATGACGATGAGATCGGCCTTCTTTCCCTTTGCAAGGCAGTCACAGTCGCTGAGCCCTATGGCATGGGCGCCGCCCTTCACTGCCATATCCAATACCTGCAGGGCGTCCACGGCAGAGGCATCCTTCTCCAAAAGCTTGGCGAGCCCAGTGACCAGGAACATCTCCCTAAACATGTCCAGACAATTATTGCTGGCAGGGCCGTCCGTTCCTATACCCAGGGTAATTCCGGCCTTAATATACTTGGAAATAGGGGCAATACCACTAGCCAGCTTCACATTGGATGCGGGATTGGTAACAACTGCTACCTTATGCTCCTTCATAATCTCAATATCATGGTCCGTTACATGCACCCCATGGAAAAAGGTACTGCCATAGTCCAATAATCCAATACTGTCCAGGAATTCCGTAGGAGTCAGGCCGTAGCGCTCCTTACAGGCCGCCACTTCATTCTCCGTCTCAGAACAGTGCAGATATACCGGGGCCTGCAGCTCGTGGGAAAGCTCTGCCGTTTTCTCCATAAGCTCCCTGGAATTGGTATACTCTGCGTGAAGACCCAGTCTAAAGGAAGTCAGGGGATCCCCGTTATTGAGGGACCCGAACCATTCCCTCTGCTCCTCAATACTCTGGGAAAAGTTATTCATCCCACCGCACTGCACACAGCGGAAACCACAGTCCTCCGTGGCCTTGGCAATGGTATTGGGATGCAGATACATCTCACAGATAGTGGTAATTCCACTCGTCAGATATTCCAGAATAGCCAGCTTGGTGGCTATATAGACATCGTCCTCCGTGAGGAGGGCTTCCCTGGGAAAAACCTGCTTGGTAAGCCAGTCTGCCAGCGGCATGTCATCGGCCGCGGACCGGAGAAAGGTCATAGCGGAATGGGTATGGGCATCCTTGAAGCCCGGCATGACCACATCCCCTTTCAAATCAATCTCCCGATCCCAGTCGTCATCGTCCAGGAGATTCAGGACCATTCCATAATTTCTCTTGGCTTCCTCAGCGGTTCCCACAAAGAGGATTTCACTGTCATGAATCCAAATTTCCCCGTCCTCAATCAAGTCAAAGCCCGAGGCCATTGCCAGTATATTTGCGTGATATAACCTAATATTCATAATAATTCTCCATCCCGATAATTAGCTGAAATAATGGCGCAAATTGGTGTCAAAAGGCGGACGGACAATGCCCCTGTCCGTAATAAATGCCGTGATCAGGCTGTGATCTGTCACATCAAAGGCCGGATTGTAGCACTTCACCCCCTTGGGTGCCATCGGTTCCCTATAGTGCATCTCCCGTATCTCATCGGGATTCCTCTCCTCTATGACAATATCCTCTCCGGTGGCCGTGGCCCCGTCAAAGGTGGAGGCAGGGCAGAGGACATAGAAGGGAATATGATAATAATTTGCCAATACGGCCACAGAAGATGTGCCGATTTTGTTGGCTGTATCCCCATTGGCGGCAACCCGGTCCGTACCCACGAGTACCGCCTGGATTTTCCCTTCCTTCATGCAAAGACCGGCCATATTATCACAAATAAGGGTAGTATCTATACCTGCGTTATAGAGCTCCCAGGAGGTAAGTCTGGCTCCCTGCAGAAGAGGTCTGGTCTCATCCACATACATATGGAAGGTGAGGCCCCTCTCTGTGCCCAAAAGCACGGGTCCCAGCTGGGTACCATAGCGGGAGGTGGCCAGAGGTCCCGCATTACAGTGAGTCAGGAGTCCGTCCCCATCGTGGAGAAGGGTCAGGCCGTATTCCGCAATACTGCGGCACATGGCTATGTCCTCCTCGTGAATCCTCTCCGCCTCCTCTGCCGCCCTTGCCTTAGCGGCATCAAGGCCTTGCCGCAAAGCCCCGGCAAATACCTTCTCCATCCGTTTCAGAGCCCAGCTCAAATTCACGGCAGTGGGCCTTGAGGAATTAAGGTAGGCCGCATCTGTCTTGAAAAGGGTCATGGCCTCATGGACATTCTGGGTCTGATAGGCCCCAGACAGGACTGCCATACAATATCCTGCAAAAATCCCGATGGCGGGCGCCCCTCTCACCTTTAAGGCGCGGATGGCCTCATACATCTCTGTTCTATTTGCCGTCTCTTTCCATTCAACCCTATTGGGAAGCAGGGTCTGATCCAGAAAAACAACTGTTTTTTTATTATCCCCGAACCGGATATAATCTGTAGGCAGATACTCCATAGGTTCCCTTCTCTTTCTCTCCTTATGATAGACACATATAGGCTCTGATGGGCTAATCCCAATCGCATTCCGAACACGAACCGGAGCCGCGTCCGCAATCCCCGCACTTCCCGCGGGATACGCCTTGGCCCGGCCGGCGATGTCGGGCAGGCATTCCGAATGCGATATGAAGCCGCATCCGCAAATTCTGTGCTTTGCGCCAGATACGCCTTGGTCCGGCCGGCGATGTCGGGCAGACATTCCGAATGCGACGTGAGCCGCGTCCGCAATCCCCGCACTTTCCGCGGGATACGCCTTGGCCCGGCCGGCGATGTCGGGCAGGCATTCCGAATGTCTAATAAAATCCGGAATGCTATGAAAAATCTTCAGAACTTCTGAATAGCTCCGATTACCAGCTTCTTGAACTTAGGCGCAGCTGCCTTCCCGGCATCCAGAACCTCCTGCTCAGTGAGCTTAGTGGGAGAAATTCCGGCCGCCAAATTAGCAATACAGGAAACAGCCACAACCCGGAGTCCGGCGTGATGGGCCGCAATAGCCTCCACTACCGTACTCATGCCCACGGCATCTGCCCCCAGAGACCGGAACATCTTGATTTCCGCAGGTGACTCATAGGAAGCCCCGGTAGTCTGGACGTATACGCCCTCCTTTAGATCAATTCCCTGCTCCCTGGCCGTATTTCTCAGCACCTGATTTAGCTCCCTGTCATATACCTCTGTCATATCCGGGAAACGAACCCCGATTTCCGAGAAATTAGGCCCGATTAAAGGATTGGGCACAAAGGATGAGATATGATCCGTAAGGAGCATGAAGTCTCCAACGTGAAAAGCGGGATTCATTCCGCCGGACGCATTGGTGAGGAAAAGAATCTTGGCTCCCATCATCCTCATAAGCCTGGCGGGAAGCACCACATCCTGTACGGAATAACCCTCATAATAGTGAACCCTGCCCTTCATGCAGACGATTCTCTTTCCGCCCAGCTTACCAAAAATAAACTCACCCACATGTCCGGGTGCAGTAGAAACGGGGAAGCCCGGGATATCCTTGTAGCTAATGGAACCCTGCACCTCAATATTCTCCGCAAAATCACCCAGCCCGCTACCCAGAGTCAGGGCCACCTCCGGCTGGAAATCCGTTCTCCTGCGTATTTCCCTGAAACAATCCTTTAGCTTTGCATATACAGACTTATCTTCCATAAAAGCCCCTCCTTTCGGGTATGAATCAGTCGTCCCATTCCACATCCCAATCATCCTCTTCCTCATCCAGGATGTCAGTCTCTTCCTCCGTCTTCTCCTTAATCTTCTCCTTCTGCCTCTGCCTTGTATCCTCATCCGCTTCTGTATTACGGGTAGAATATTTGGTATGAATAATATTGGAACCTTGAGAAGGCATGGTTATGGCAGAACTCCCTAATCCGACAGCGGGTTTGGAAATAACAGGTTCTCTCCAGATACTGCTATCAAGAGTATTCTCCTTGGTTCCCTTGCCGGAGGACATGGGCTTTACCTGCTTTTTCTTAACCGGCTTCTCAGTCTCCGCAAGGCTCCTTGAAGATCTGGCCGCATCCTCGTAGGCCCTCTCCTTCTCTTCCGCCGGCCTGCGGACCTTCTTAATGGTCGGCGTATCCTCTTCTTTCTCTATTTCACGCTCCCTATTCCTCTTCCTCGGGCTTTCAGAGCGGTCGCCCCCACGGTTTCTGGCAGAAATCATCCTGGCGCGAAAATCCTCCAGAATCTCCTGGGCCAGCTCCCTTTGATTCTCATTCACATATATTACGCAAATTTCCTTTGCGCCATTATACTCACGTCTATGAAACAGAGAGATTTTCTCCCACTTCTCCAAATAGGAAACCCGCGACTTGACGAGGAGGCTGACCAGAGCGTTTTTGGCCTCCACATCCACAGTTCGCGTCAATTCAGTTTCATGAACCACCATTTGTCTTGCCATACTAATTCCCTTGTCCGGGCTTAATCTCCCATGAGAAATATCTCTCAATCAATCCACCATCGCTCTAACCCGTATATAAATCAGTCCGTAAAGCATTGAACTGCATAATAGCGATAGGAAAGCCCTTCCCAATTCTTCTCCTTTGAAACAAAAACCATCATCCCCGCAGAACGATACCGGCTTCCCAGCATATTGGCATTATGCTCAGGGGACTCCTTCCATGCCTTGAAAAAGGCATCTGCATTCTTGTATCCGGCCGCTATATTCTCTCCTCCGGAATGGACATCGGGAAAAGCAGTGAAGCACTCCTCCCCATTAGGCCGCCAGTGGGTAGTCCTGTAGGACAGCTCCCTGGCACGGACCATAGCCGTATTATCTAAGGACGCATTTGCAGACAAAACCCGTCTGCCCTCCATAATGCGGTAGTCATTCACCAGTTCAAAGAGATCATCCGACATATTGAAATCGTAATAACCCTTAACCGTCTTGGTCCTGCCGTCGCCCAGGTCAACCGTAAATGACTGGTTCTCAGACTGCATGACATAGACCTTGCACTTCAAGACCTCTCCGCCCGCTTCTGCGGTAATCACAGTCTTTCCATATCCATTCATGCTGGTCCCGATAGCAGTCACATAGCCATCCAGATCCACAGTAGCCACTTCAAAATTATCCGTAGACCACTTGACATCCATGCCCTTATAGCCCTTGACCTTGAGCTTAGCCGTCTTGCCCATCCTTAGAGACAGACATTTTTTATTTAGGGTTGGCACATTCAGCTTTAACTTTGCCTTCACCTTAGCTGCATAACGGCCTTCGCCGAAAACAGCCGTTATTGTCGTGCTTCCCCTGGTCTTTAGAATCAGTTCTCCGGTTTCAGGATTGACAACCGCCACCTTCTCCTTTGAACTCTCCCAGCTATTAGGACTTATCGTAGTTCCTGTCAAGAAATCCCTGGCATTGAGGGACAGGGACAAGCTGCCTATTGGCGTGAATTTAAGGACCGGTTTCTCCACCTGAATGGTTCTGCTGGCTATCTCCCGCTTTGAGGAATCCAGGGCCCGGACCGTAACTAATCCGGCCCTCTTACCCTTGAAAAGCCCCCTCTTTGAAACCGTCCCCAATCGGCGGTCCGCCTTATCTACCACAAAGGAGCGAACACCGGTATACTGGGCAAAATATGGGGTTATGTAAACCTTTTCCTTAACTGCCACCGTCCCTATTAGGGCTCCGTCTTGGGACACGGATCTGGGGGCATTCATGGAGGATGAAGGCAGGTACTGCCCGGAATTCAGGCTATATCCCTGAACCTGCAAATTTTCTGCATTCTCCCCCGCATTGAGAGAGGATGCAGCCTGCCCCGAGTCCGGACTGCTTCCCTGAACCTGTAAATCCCCCGCATTCTCCCCCGCATCGGGCACGGAGGCCGCCTGCCCGGAGTCCTTACCTCTACTGGAAAAGCTTCCGGAATATCCCCTAGAATCATCGTCATAATCCACAGGGTCTGTAATGCCTAGGGCTTCATCATAACGGGCTCCGGAAAAGGTAACTGCATCTCCTATAAAACCTTGTCCTGATGAAATCTGATGCTCCGGTAAAGCATTCGATCCAAAAACAGCGCTGAAACGGGTGAGTGTCAGCGCTATTGCAAGAAAATAGGCAATTCTGGACTTTTGAAATCTGCTGAAAGCGTTCCTCATATCAAACGCCATCCTATTCAATATTGAATTACGGGCTATAGCAGAAAAAATGTTCAAATCTCGCGGATCGTCAGTCTCAACGGGAGATTAGACCGACACTGAGATGAATTTGGCATAAGCCACCACATAAAAAGCGGAGATCTTCTCACATTGAGGAAATCCAACCAAAAACCTGCCTGCCCCAACATCTCACAACTAACTGGATAAAAATCAGACTTTATTATATCATATTCACATCAAAAGAAAAAGAGCGAGGAAAAGATACAAATGAAAAACATCGCAAAAATAGAAACCTATTTCCCCACGAAATTTGGCATTCCCAGGCAAAGCGGTCTCATAGAGTCCCTAAGGGGCAGAATCCTTTTCGAGCCTGAGTACCGGAATCCCGACGCCCTAAAAGGGCTGGAAGGATTCTCCCATCTCTGGCTTCTATGGGGCTTCTCAGAAATCAAAGACAAAAACACATTTCATGCCACAGCCAGACCACCCAGACTAGGCGGCAATCAAAAGATGGGGATTTTCGCCACGCGTTCCCCTTTTCACCCAAACAGCATCGGCCTCTCCTGCGTAAAGCTGGACAAGATCGAATACGGCACCGAATGGGGTGCCATTATTCACGTTTTGGGTACAGATATGGTGAGCGGCACGCCTATCTATGACATAAAGCCCTACATCCCCTATACCGACTGCAAGGCAAATGCCACAGGCGGATTTACAGATAGCTGTGCCATGAAAAAGCTCTCGGTTATTCTTCCGCAGAAATTCCAGGGAATCCTGGCCCCGGAAATCGAGTCCGCCCTTTGTGATGTACTGGCAGAGGATCCCCGTCCTGCCGTACAGAGAGATAACCCTCAAAGAATATACGGCTTCCCTTTTGCAGGATGGGAGATCCGTTTTTCGGTCACCGGAGATACTCTCACAGTGGTTGAAATCAAAGCAATTGTATAACAAACGTTATGCTGTAACCTATCTAATTCCTTAATGAACTACTACCGGCAGTCCGATAGAAGCGGCGCTGAAGAGCTCAGGCATTGCTGAAGGCGGAATATTAATGCAGCCGTGAGAACCATTGGTCTTGTATATCTCACCGCCAAAGGCCCCTCTCCAGTTAGCATCATGAATACCCACATTGCCTACCACCTGCATCCAGTAGTTGACGTAGGACGTATATCCAGGTCCTCTCAGGTAGCGGTTTGTCTCCTTGGTCTTAATACTAAAGGTTCCTGAAGGAGTATTGTGTCCCCTTGAAACATTACCGGTAACTATAGGTGTGGTGAATGCTGCAAGGCCATCCCTAAAGTAAGTCAAGGTCTGGGTGTCCTTATTGACATCGATATAGGTGCCGCCATTCAGATTCATATCTGCGGCAGGTGATATTTCAGGCTCGGGAGCCGGAGCCTCCGCTTCAGGAGCAGGCGCTTCCGCCTCGGGAGCAGGCGCCTCCTCAGGGGCCGGTGCCGCTTCAGGAGCAGGCGCCGCTTCAGGAGCAGGCTGAGGAACCCCCTCCGCTGATACATAGGCAGGCATATGGCGTCCGCCGGGCTGTGTACCTGCGATTACACCATTGAGATAGGCAATCTCTGCTGCCTGATCAATGGTTCCGGCATCACTATTATAGAGAGATGCCAAGGCCTGTACAAAGGCATTGATAATACTGGGATCGCCTCTGAAAATCTGAATATAGTCCGCATTTACGGTCAGGGTCTCCGGCTGGCCCGCAGGAATCTTGATCCCGGTGAAGTCATATACCACACCATCCTCCGCATAAACAATTTCAGCGGAGTACAGAGGTGTCGCCAGGATGAAAAGAACTGATGCTGCCAAGACGAATTTTTTTAACTGCTGAAACATTTGAATCCTCCCCGCCGCCTTTCCCGCGGCAACTACACATTACCATCGCCTCATCTATTATTTCATAACAAAACTGACTATCTTGCCAGGAACATAGATTTCCTTGACCACATTGCCAGTTAGCTTCTCCTTCACGGATTCCCTTGCCATATCCAGGACTTCATCTTTTCCTGCACTGACGGAAATCTGAATCGTGGCTCTCACCTTTCCGTTGATCTGAACCGCTATCTCCTTCGTGTCCTCTTTCATGGCCTCCTTATCCGCTACAGGCCACTCTTCCTTGAACACACTTTCCTTATGTCCCAGCTCAGACCAGATTTCCTCAGCAATATGAGGGGCAAAGGGGGCAATCAGAACCGCAAAGGTCTCCAGAGTACCCTTGTCCACGCCGTCCTTCATCTTGATCAGACGGTTATTGAACTCCATAAAACCAGAAATGACAGTATTTAGGGAGAAAGACTCCAGCCTGTCTGTAATGGTATCGATAAGCTGGTGACGGACCCTTAGGAGCTCAGGAGTCTCCTTGACGGCTTTATCCTTATTATCCTGCACCAGATTCCACAGCTTGCAAAGGAAACGGTAAACGCCGTCAATTCCCCGCTCGTCCCATTCGGAATCCAATTCGGGCGGACCCACGAAAAGCTCATAGAGTCTCAATGAATCACAGCCGTAATCATTCACCAGATCGTCCGGAGAAACCACATTACCCTTGGACTTACTCATTTTGATACCGTTTTTGCCGGTAATCATACCCTGATTAAAGAGCTTTTTGAAAGGCTCATTAAAATCTATTACCCCAATATCACAGAGGAACTTGGTCCAGAAACGGGAGTAGAGAAGATGCAGAACCGCGTGCTCTACACCGCCTATATACATATCCACGGGCAGATACTTATCTGCCACCTCCCGGTTAACCAGCTCCTTATCATTATTCACATCCACATAACGCAGGAAGTACCAGGAGGAACCGGCCCACTGGGGCATGGTATTGGTCTCCCGCCTGGCGTCTCCGCCGCACTTGGGGCACTTACAGTTCACCCAGGATTCAATAGCGGCCAGAGGGGATTCTCCTGTGCCTGTAGGCTCGTACCTGTCCACCTCGGGCAGGGTAAGAGGCAGCTCTTCCTCCGGCACCAAAACATTACCGCACTTAGGGCAGTGAATGATGGGAATAGGCTCTCCCCAATAACGCTGTCTGGAAAAGACCCAGTCCCGGATCTTGAAGTTCTTCTTAGCCTTACCGAAGCCCTTCTTCTCCACGATATGAGGGGCCTCCACCTTTAGTTCCGCAGACTCCATACCGTTCCACTCTCCGGAATTCACCATGATTCCGGCAGCCTCGGTATAGGCCTCCTCCATCTCCTCATCTGCCTTGCCGTCCTTGGAAATGACCTGGACAATTGGCAGGCCAAATTTCTTGGCAAAGGCAAAGTCTCTATCGTCATGGGCAGGCACGCACATAATGGCGCCGGTACCATAATCCGCCAGAACATAATCGGACAACCAGATAGGAATCTTCTCGCCATTCATGGGATTAATGGCATAGGAACCCGTGAAGACACCCGTCTTCTCCTTGCCCTGCAGCCTATCCACATTAGACTTATTAGCGGCATCGGCAATATACTTCTCCACTTCCGCAAGCCTGTCAGGCGTAGCCAGGGAAAGAGACAGCCTGTGCTCAGGGGCCAATACCATAAAAGTGGCTCCAAACAAGGTATCAGGACGGGTAGTATAGACAGTGATAACGTCCGTTTTTCCATCTACCTTGAAATCAACCTCTGCCCCATAGCTCCGGCCTATCCACTCGGTCTGCATTTTCTTCACCTTTTCAGGCCAGTCCAGAGTGTCCAGGTCATCCAATAGTCTGTCGGCATATTTCGTAATCCGCAGCATCCACTGCTTTAGATTCTTTTTGGTCACCTCCGCGCCGCAGCGCTCGCACTTACCGTCCACCACCTCTTCATTGGCCAGACCGGTCTTGCAGGAAGGGCACCAGTTAATGGGCATTTCCTTCTCATAGGCCAGCCCATTCTCATATAATTTCTCAAAAATCCACTGGGTCCACTTGAAAAACTTGGGATCCGTAGTATTGAGCTCCATGTCCCAGTCATAAATGGAGGCGATCTTCTGGATCTGTTTCTTGATATTACGGATATTATCCGCCGTGGAAACAGCCGGCTGCACTTTCATTTTGATGGCATAATTCTCGGCCGGCAGGCCAAAGGCATCCCAGCCCATGGGATGAATGACATAATGGCCCTTCATCAACATATAACGGCTCCATACGTCCGAAATCACATAGCCTCTCCAATGGCCTACATGAAGACCGTTTCCCGAAGGATAAGGAAACATATCCAGACAATAGTACTTAGGACGCTTCCCATCATTCACATTAATAGGATGCTTTTCCCAATACTCTGTCCACTTGTCCTCAACCAACCTGTGATTGTATGCTGCCATCTCTTTTCAAACCCTCCAAAATAATAATGACTTCTGTAAACCAATTAGGACAGAAAACCTTGATTTAATGCAGTGATCCGCCCTCCCAAAGTTAACATAAACGCTTGAA